>JASLFQ010000169.1 GCA_030150595.1 Aquirhabdus sp. | reverse complement strand
GGTACTATTTTAGTCATCGGCCGTGATGAATCCGTAATCACCGAAACTCGCCATATTCTGTTAAGCGCGCTAGCAGGATCCGTATGTGTCGTCATGATTGTGACTATATTTGGTTTCGCATTGAGCGTACGCCCCATCCGCCGTATTCGTGAAATTCAGCAAGTTAGCGACCTGATCATGCATGGAGACATTCATCGACGCCTTCCAATCGCAGAGAATCATGACGAACTAGATATGTTGGCACAAATCACCAATCGCATGCTCGATGCTCTTGAACGGCTGATGATGGATGTCAAAGGCGCTTCAGACAGTATTGCACACGATCTGCGTACGCCACTGACTAGGCTTCGCGCCCTGCTCTATCGCGCGCAATCACAAATGCCAGAGGATTCAATCAACCGTGTCATGCTTGAACAATCCGTTGCAGAGACAGATGCGTTATTAGTACGTTTTCGGGCGCTCATGCGTATCTCAGAGATTTCAAGTCTGACACGACGATCTGGCTTTGCAAACCTAGATTTACCCCCGATCTTACGTCAGGCACAAGAGCTTTATGCACCACTGGCTGATGATAAAAATATCAAATTTACCCTAAGCCTTCCTCATCATGCACCACAAATTTTTGGCGATGGTGGATTACTCTTTGAAGCCATCGTCAACCTTCTCGACAACGCCATCAAATTCACCCCCGAAGGCGGCAAAGTGAATTTAAAGCTAATTGTTGATAGTCAAGGGCCTCGTATTGAGGTTGCTGATAGTGGAATCGGTATTGCCAGCAAGGACATTCAGGTGGTCACACAGCCTTTTTATCGCAGCGAACAGGCTCATCACTTACCTGGCCTAGGATTAGGTCTAAGCATTGTGACTGCAATTACGCGTTTACATGATTTCAGACTAACACTGTCATCCGAAAATCAGGGTACATGCGCAACGATTGAATGTTGGAGCGCACCCTCATCGTCGTAATCAAAACAACTCGTGCGACTCGTAAGCTAAACTTGCTTAAACCATTTGCGTCTTAGCTAATATTGACTAAAACACAAATAGTTTATTTTCAGCACAACATTTTATACTTTGACTTTAAACCATGCGGCATAAAGTGCGGGGACAACCATAATGGTCAATAGGGTTCCAGCCAATAATCCCCCCATGATCACGATTGCCATCGGCCCCCAAAATACACTGTGTGACAAAGGAATCATCGCCAAGAAAGCGGTTAGCGCCGTCAAAACGACAGGACGGGAACGGCGAATGGTTGCCTCGATAATCGCTTGGGCGGGTGATTGCCCTGCGGCGATATCGTGATCGATCTGATCGACCAAGATCACCGAGTTACGCATCACCATGCCTGAAAGCGCAATCACACCAATCAAAGCAACAAACCCAAAAGGTGCATTAAATACCAACAATGCAGGCACGACGCCAATCATTCCCAGTGGGGCCGTCAAAAACACCATCGTCGTTTTGGCAAAACTATGCAATTGCATCATCAGTAAGAGTAAAGTCACTAACAACATCACAGGAAGAATCTTTGCGATGGCTGCATTGGCAATGTCGTTCTCTTCTACAGCTCCACCCTCTTCAATACGATAGCCTGCGGGAAGTTGCTTAATAATAGGCGTCAGTGTCTGCATGATTTTGTCACTGGCATACGGCGCCTGCACACCATCAGCGAGATCGCTCATCACGCTTAAATTAATCTCACGACTACGACGCCACAACACAGGATCTTCTTCGTCATAGCTGACGGTCGCGACTTGTGAAAGCGGCACAAGTGCCCCACTAGTGCTGGGCAATGTCACATCCGCTAAATCGTCTATAGCGCCCCGCTCTTGTGGCAGAGCACGCATCACCACATCAATCTGAGTTTCCCCATGTGGAATTTGAGTCACGGGTAAACCATCCAGCAGCGTTTGTACGGTATTAGCAATATCATGGCTGCTAATACCTAACAAACGTGCCTTGTCCTGGTTGACATGGATATGGACTGTACGGACTTTTTCACCCCACTCTAATTGGGTATCCCGAACAAGCGGACTTTGTTTGACTGTCGCCAAAACCTGATCGGCAATACCACGGACTTTCTCAGGATCAGAACCAACCACACGGAACTGGACAGGAAAACCGACTGGGGGACCAAACTCCAGACGCTGTACGCGACCACGTGCTAAGGGGAACTGAATATTGTCATTAAAGATTTTGAGTAACTGGCTGCGTACTCGTTCACGCGCCGCCATATCGGGAGTCAATACGACAATTTGAGCAAAACCCGCATTCGGTAATTCAGGTTGAAGTGACAAAAAGAATCGTGCTGCGCCGCCCCCTGTATAAGATGTCACATGGGTTACATCGCGATTATTTGCCAGCACCTTTTCTAATTTGATCACCTCATTTTGCGTCGCAACGAAAGAAGACCCTTGCCGCATACGCAACTCGACAATCAACTCATTACGCGAGGTTGTAGGGAAGAATTGATTTTGCACCAAAGACATTCCCGCGATCGCAATCACAAAACATGCGAAACTCCCTCCGATCACCCACCATTTATAATCGACACAATAAGCAATGAGACGACGTAAACGCTTAAATAAAGGACGATCATAGGGATCATGCGCTTTGGTCGGTTGATCGGATAAAAGAACGACGCCCAAATAAGGTGTAAAGATCACCGCCACCAGCCATGAAGCGATCAGTGCTGTGCCCAATATCCAGAAAATACCGCCCGCATATTGCCCTGCATTGGAATGTGCAAAACCCACAGGCATGAATCCAGCAACCGTAATTAAGGTTCCGGTCAACATCGGAAATGCAGTAGAACTATAGGCAAAAGTTGCAGCCTTGATCTTATCCCAGCCCTGCGCCATCTTAATGGACATCAGTTCAACAGCGATAATCGCATCATCAACCAATAAACCCAAAGCAATGATCAGTGATCCCAAGGAAATACGATCCAGATTCCATCCTTTAAAATACATCGCGATAGCGACTATGGCTAAAACCAAAGGCACCGAAGCTGCAACCACTAAACCCGAACGAAAGCCTAGCGATAAAAAAGAAACGATGAGGACAATCACTAGCGCTTCAATGAATGAACGTTCAAATTCCCACACTGAATCGCCTACGATTTTGGGTTGATCATCGTACTTAGTAATCTCTAGACCCAGTGGCATCTGTTGTTTGATGGTCGCAATAGCTGAATCTAAATTATGACCAAACGTAATGATATTCGCAGCAGGCTGCATGGTCACACCAATAGTCAGAGCAGGTCGTCCTTGATAACGCACCGTATAATTAGCAGGATCAAGATAGCCACTCTTCACTGTCGCAATATCGGATAATTTTAATAAATGTCCACCTGCGTTAATCGAGGTATTGGCGACATCAGCAACCGTATGATAAGCACCATCGACTCGGACAAATACCCGATCCGAGTGAGTATCCGTCATACCCGCTGGATTGATATTGTTTTGCTGTTGCAACGCGCTATAAATGGTTTGAGGGTTAATGCCTAAAGCAGCAAACCGCTTACTGGAAAACTCGACATAGATTTTTTCCTCCTGCTGACCGAGGATATCGACTTTTTTAATGTCAGGAACATGCTGTAATTGACGCTTAATTAACTCGGCATTATCGAGTACTTCGGCAGGCGATAAATCGTTGGATTGAATCGCAAATAACGCGGTATAGACATCTGAATACTCATCATTAATCGAAGGATCCATTACGCCAGCAGGTAAGCTACTGCGAATATCACCTATTTTTTTACGTGCCTGATACCATGCTTCATGCAATTGCGCACTAGTCATCCCGCCTTGCATCGATAAGAAAATGCCACCATACCCTTGGCGCGAGAAAGTTCGGGTATAGTAAAAACCATCGATCTCTTGTAGTTTTGCCTCTATTGGGTTGATGACCTGATCTTGAACTTGCTGTGCTGTTGCGCCTGGCCAAGCAACGGTAATGGAAATCGCGGGAATATCAAAGGTCGGATCTTCTGAACGACCCAATTTATTAAACGATACTATCCCGCCAATTAAGCTACTAATAATCAAAAATAAAACTAGCGCCCGATGCTGTACAGCCCATAACGACAGATTAAACGATTTCATTGATGAGCCCCTGTCGTGGTTACAGCAGCACTTTGCATCGCTACTGATTCGCCATAAGCAGGGTCATGACTCGCGCCGTTTTCGACACGTTCAATGGGATCGATTTGCAAGCCAGCATCTAACTTTTGTACCCCAGCAGTCACCACACGCATGCCATCCTGTAGACCACTAAGCCAGACGTCATCATTACTATATTTTTCGACATGTACTGGCTGCTGTTTCAATCCATGCGCACCGCTGAGTACCCAAACAAAAGGATGATCAGTATTTTGCTGTAATGCACTCGCAGGAAGTTTCACCATCTGAGTGGACTGTGAATGCATTAAGATCAGATCAACGTTTGTGCCTTGTTTCAAATCTGCTTGTGCTTGATTCGACCCTACGATGCGATATTTGGCTTGAAAGGTCTTACTCGGCTCTGTTGCAGCAGGTGAGACTTCCCGTAAACTCAAATCGGTCAGTGATGCATCTGCGGTCGATAAGCGCGCTTGGGCATGCCAGCTGGCAAGTTGATTCACCAAATCTTCAGGCACATCAAAAACAACCTCCATCACACCTTGCTGCGAAAGATGCGCAACAGGCGCACCTTCAGCTATGTTCTGCCCGACCTCAAAATTAAGATCAGTAATCACACCTGCATTTGGCGCGGTTAGAGTCGTATAATTTAATCGGTTATTAGCCAGATCAAGATTTTGCTGGGCTTGGGATTGTAATGCGAGCGCGGATTCAGCACGGGTTTTCTGCCGCTCATGATCAGCCGCACCTACCGAACCGTCTGCCATCAAACGACGCAAGCGCGCTTCATCACTCACCGCTTGCTTTGCATCGGCTTGTGCTGCACGTAATTGGTCCTGGGCGGCTTTGGCAGCCAGACTGTAGTCCAGAGGATCTAGACGGGCGAGAACCTGCCCACTATGTACAGTCTGCCCAACTTCGACCAGACGCTCCACGACTTTACCACTGGCGCGAAAGCTCAAAGCCGTTTGGTAACGCGGCGAAATGGTTGCGGTAAAGCGACGTTGATCTTGGCCTTCCGATGGATTGATCGTGGTCACTAAGACCGGCGTTAATTTTGTCTGTGGCGTTTCTGGTTTACTACAACCCACGCTACTGACAACAAATAAAACAACCACAGTAGACTGCATCATGGTTAGGCGCGAATTAAAAGAATAGGCAAAATTCATGATCAGCGACTCGTTGATTGACTGGATAGGGTTTGATGAGATGTCGTTGTATTCGGTTGTGATGCTTCGGGTTGAAAAGACTGCCAACCCCCACCCAATGCGCTATAAACATCAATGGTATAAAGCGCATTCTGTTGCTGGTTATCAACCACTGCCATGTTGGCGGATAGCTGCGCACGTTGGATATCCAGCAATTGCAAACGACTAATTTGTCCTTCAGCAATCATTGCTTTCGCATGCTGCTCGGATTGCTGTCGTTGTTGTTGAATACCTTCTAACATCACCAATTGATCCTGCTCACCATGACGGGCAGCCAAGGCATTCTCGACCTGATTTAGCGCGGTTAAGACGGTCTTGTCGTAATTAATGACCGCCTCTGATCGCTTGGCCTGCTGATTATCTATTCCGGCTTTAATGCGCCCGCCATCAAATATCGGGGCGGTAAAAGCCAATGCTGTATTGGTATAAAAGGAAGGTGCCAAAGCTAAATGATTCAAGGTCAGTGCTTGATCACCAAAGACAGTGCTTAGAAAAAGCTGCGGGAAACGATTGGCTTTTGCTTGTCCCAAGCGGGCATTTTCTGCCGCAACTTGCTTTTCCGCAGCTTGAATATCAGGGCGTCTGGTCAGTAAATCCGCTGGCATACCCGTTGGAATTGGATCAATTAAAGGCTTAGATGACAGTACCGCTGCATTAGGTTGCAGTTGCATCTGCTGAGGTGGTGTTGCCGTCAGCAAAGCAATTTGATTTTGTGTGGAAACTAAAGCAGCGTTGAGACTAGGCAGTGAGCTTTGAATGTTTAACAAATCGGCTTGAATACGGTTTAGATCAATGTCGCTATACATACCTTCACGTGATAAATGCTGCGCAAGGAGTAAGCTTTGCTGTTCCGTCGCAAACAACTCCTGATTCAGACGTCTTCTTTCCAGTAAGCTTTGATAGATAAAGTACTGTCGGGCAGTTTCGCTAATCGCGTTTAAACGTGCACCAGCCACCCCCCATACTGCGGCCTCTTGATCAAGAAGTGCCGCATTCTTGGCAGCGCGAATGCCACCAAACAGATCAAGATTCCAACTTGGCTCGACAGCAATACGGCGAAACTGTGTATCAGGATTTCCCAAATTCTTGACGTAATCAGGTAAACCAGTGCGATTTTCCCCCACCGATCCAGTGAGATTGACGGTGGGTAGCAAAGCGGCATTAATACTCGCAGTGCTTGCACGCGCCTCATTCACTCGCTCAACAGCAGTGCGCACATCAAAATTAGCCGCGGCAGCGCGATTGATTAATTGTGCTAGCTGGGGATCTTTGAATGCATACCACCACTGGGTATCGACTTCATTCGTAGCCGAAGCGTGTGCTTGTGTATCAAAGGTCGTTGGTAGTGCGACACTTGAATGTATACTATAAGAAGGAATAGCACTGCATGCGCTCAGTCCCACGAGAGCCATATACACTAGCGTATGCCGCACTCCTTTTGAGTATTGAATATGCTCAACCATAGCAACATTGCTCATCTTTTATTAGTTTACTATACTGTACAGTAAATCATATATAATATTTAGAGGTTGTCAAGTCATGACTGTCCAAAGTCAGGTTAATAGTCAAATCAAGTGTCAGGAAATATCACCAAACACTGATGACTCACAGCCAGTCATCACACGCGGACGGCCGAGAGATCCAGAACGGATGCTTAAAGTCATCACGATTGCGAGTGCTCAGTTTTCTACTCTAGGCTATGAACGCACCAGTATGGACACGATTGGCAAACTCTCTGGTGTCAGTAAAGTAACGATTTATAAATACTTTCCATCGAAAAAGAAATTATTTGAGGCGTGTATTAGTGCCAAAGTAGATGCTGTTTTTGAATTTGATTCATCTCAGGTCTTTGACCCTAAAGTTCCACAGGATGCTTTACGCTATATCGCCTTAAAATTCATTGCACTACAGAATGATGAAATTGCAACAGGTTGCTATCGGACATTAATTTCAATGGCGGAATCGGCTGATCTTGAATTACGTGAGCTTTGTGGTAGTTTCTATGAACTTGGCCCGCAACGTTTATTAGATCAAGTTGCCTGTTATTTACGTGCAGCCCATAAAGCCAGATCATTAAATATTGATGATGCATCGATTGCTGCAGACGAGTTCCTCGCGTTATTTCATAATTCTAATTATCTAAAAATATTGCTGGGTTTAGGTAAAACCACGGCTGAAGAAGACAATGCTCGTATTGAACGAAACTTAAAAATATTTCTGCTCCGTTATCAAATAAAAACTTGATACGTCATTCAATACCTCTTTCCTGTGTTCTAGTCACCTTGACTTAGATAAAAACACACTTCAATCTTCTGAATACTTTTACTTCAGGTTAAAAAAACCAATGCAACTCATCTTAGCGTGAAGAAGATGTTTGTGTTGTCTACTTGAATACGATTCTGACAAAAAAATTATCGAACCACTCTCATGAACCCAACTAACGCTTTGAAGAGTAAAACCATCAATATTTAGATGATGAATTTTTAAAGCTAAACCTTGACCAATCTCAGAATAAAGCGCTAATAATATCAATCAAAGAAAATAATATTATTTGATAACAATCGTGTAATTACGAACATACATCATGCAGATCAACAAGCACTCATAACAACATGACGGCTTTGTAACTCGAAACTTAAATAATCCTATGACAAGATGAACATTATTAAATGACATAGGTGCAAAACGCCTATGTCATTGTTGAGTAGGTGCAACTCTATGCTAGACGCTGCCCTGACAAATCACCGTTTACTTCTCGGAGAATACGCAGATGTTATGGATTGTTAGAATTGCGCTGCAGCGACCTTATACATTTGTCGTCATGGCATTGCTGATTCTCATCATTGGTCCACTTGCTGCCACGCAGACGCCAACTGATATTTTTCCAGACATCAAAATTCCCGTGATTAGCGTGGTGTGGACTTATCGTGGCCTATCGCCTGACGATATGGCTGGACGTGTTATTTAT
>JASLFQ010000166.1 GCA_030150595.1 Aquirhabdus sp. | reverse complement strand
TGTACTCAAATTTCAGAATACTTACTGAACATTAATCGTCAAACCTGCTTGCTGCGCCAATACCGTAAAGTTTGGAAAACTCGTCGCAACGGTTTCAGTGCCATTAATCGTAATCACACCTCTCGCACGTAATCCTGCAATCGAGAAACTCATCGCAATACGATGATCGTGATGGCTTTCAATCGTACCAGAACCAAATACCGCATTCAGATTGTCCTGACCATTGCCCTTGCCTTCGATAATCATGCCATCTGGCGTTGGGGTACAATCTACACCAAGGATTTGCAAACCATCCGCCATCACTTGAATACGATCAGATTCTTTGACACGCAATTCCGCAGCACCTGTCAACACAGTTTGACCTTCAGCACACGCCGCCGCGATAAACAGCGCTGGGAACTCATCAATCGCCAAAGGCACTTGATCCTCAGGAATATGAATGCCTTTCAGCTTGCTCGCTTGAATACGAATATCCGCAACAGGTTCACCGCCCGCCATCGCTTCATTTTCCAAGCTAATGTTTGCGCCCATTTGTTTCAGAATCTCAATCACACCAGTACGCGTTGGATTTATACCGACTTGACGTAAAACCACGTTTGCATTCGGCGTAATCGCAGCTGCCACCATAAAAAATGCCGCTGAAGAAATATCCGCTGGCACTTGGATATTGGTCGCTGTTAATTTACCACCGCCTTCAACAGTCACTTTATTACCTTGAACATCGACTGCATAACCAAATGCCTTCAACATGCGCTCTGTATGATCACGTGTTGGTTCTGGTTCCGTAACAGTGGTTTTGCCTTTTGACCATAATGCAGCAAGTAAAATACCTGACTTCACCTGCGCACTCGCCATAGGCAATAAATAATCAATACCTTCTAACACTTGACCACCACTGATACTAATCGGCGGAGTGCCTTTTTCACCAGTCGTTTGGATTTTTGCACCCATTAGACGTAAAGGCTTGGCAATGCGTTCCATTGGGCGCTTAGTCAATGACGGATCACCTGTCAGCACGGTATCAAACGCTTGTGCAGCTAGAATCCCAGACAACAAACGTGTCGTTGTACCTGAATTACCCATATACAACGCGCCATGTGGCGGCTTTAAACCATGCAAACCTACGCCATGAATCGTGACTTCCCCATTTTTAGGGTCGGTAATGACAACGCCCATATCGCGGAATGCTTGAAGCGTTGCTAACGCATCTTCGCCTTCAAGAAAACCTGTAACATGTGTCGTGCCTTCTGCGAGCGCGCCCAACATAATCGAGCGGTGCGACACCGACTTATCACCAGGAATGGTTAACGTTCCTGTCATGCTGCCACCTGGTTGCACGATAAATTGTTGTGGCGTCGTACTGTTGTTCATAACTGCTTCCAAATAAGGCGTTTTTTCAATCATATGGGTAAAATGTGTACGCGCGGCCTGCGCACGGGTTAATGTGCCAATGAGTGGCGTTGAATCATCATTTTCAATTAAGGTTTTCAAGTGCTGCAACTGATTGGTAAATCCATTAATCGCGACAAGCACTGCTTTTTTATTGGCAAGAAAAATGTCATGCCACATCTGCGGATCGCTTGCAGCAATGCGCGTAAAGTCACGAAAACCACCAGCTGCAAAACGAAAAATATCTAAATTATCCGAACGACTCGCCAGTTGTTCAACCAAATTAAAAGCAAGCAAATGCGGCAAATGACTGGTGTGCGCCAAAATCTCATCATGGTCTGCAACAGTCATTTTCAGCACATCCGCACCAGCGGCTTTCCACATTTGCGTGACTTTGGCTAAAGCATCTCCACTCGTCGAATCGAGTGGCGTCACAATGACTTTATGATGACGGAATAGATCAACCTTGCCTGCCATCACACCGCTTTTTTCAGCACCCGCAATCGGATGCGCTGGGACAAAACCGCTAGGCAACGCTGTGCCAAATACATTAATCGCGGCTTGCAGTACATTGCCCTTAGTACTGCCGACATCAGTGATAATTGCGTCTGATTTAATCTTGCCTGCAATCGCACGCAACACGGCTTCGGTTGCACCAACTGGCATCGCCAATACAATTAGATCCGCATCTATTACAGCATCAACTGGATTAGCAAAACCTGCATCGATCACGCCTAATGTCAGCGCCTGATCGAGTGTACTTTGCGAACGTGTACTCGCGACTATCTGACGTGCGAGACCCTTCGCACGTAGCACGCGCGCAAGGCTAGAGCCGATCAGACCTAAACCAATAAAAGCGACTTTTTCAAAAAGTACGTTTTCTAACATCAAGCTAGATTCAGACATGAAGACAAATCCATTTTTGGCGAAGAACCAAACTCATTCAGAGTCACGAAGCACTTGCGCTAACGCATCCAAGAAACGCTTATTCTCAGTAAACGTACCAATCGAAACGCGGATATATTCAGGCATACCATAACCACCAATGGGTCGCACGATCACACCTAATTTGAGCAAATCCTGAAATACTTTCGCGCCCTGACGCTGCACATCAGTATTCACACAGATACTGATAAAATTCGCACGTGAAGGAATCCAAGATAATCCCAACGCAGCACAACCCGCTTCCAATTGCGCCATGCCAGCATGGTTCAAAGTTCGAGTTTGATTGAGAAAATCGTGATCGCCCAACGCAGCAGTCGCAGCCGCCAAAGCAAATGAATTAACATTAAATGGTTGGCGTACACGATTAAGCAAATCCGTAATTTCAGGTGCAGCTAAAGCAAAACCAACACGCAATGATGCTAGACCGTAAGCTTTAGAAAAAGTACGACTAATTAATAAATTTGAATATCTTTCCAAGAACTTGATGCTATTAAAATATTCAGGGAAATATTCCACATACGCCTCATCCAGCACCACTAAAACTTGTTGTGGCACGACACGCATAAACGCTGCAAAATCAGATTCAGTGAACCACGTCCCTGTCGGATTATTTGGATTCGCAAGGAAAATAACACGCGTATCTTCACGCACAGCATTTGCCATTGCAATCAGGTCATGTCCAAAGTCTTTTGCAGGAACTTCAATGCCTGTTGCGCCAACAGCTTGAGTTGCTAACGCATAAATCGCAAATGCATGTTGGCTATACACCACTGTATTTTCTGGTGAAACAAACGTACGTGCAACCAACTCCAAAATATCGTTAGAACCATTGCCTAATGTGACTTGCGCCATCTCGACATCAAACGTTTCTGCAATTTTTTCTTTTAACTTATAGCCACTGCCATCAGGATAACGCCCAACATTTGCCAACTCATCATGCACTGCTTGAGTTGCGAGTGGAGAGCAACCCAATGGATTTTCATTACTTGCAAGTTTGACGATACTTTCTAAGCCCAACTCACGTTTAAGCTCATCAATCGGTTTGCCTGTTTGATACGGTGCAATATTAGCAATGCCTTGATTGGCAGGTTGAATCGCAATTGACGCACTATTTTCTTGAATATTTTCAGCTGACATTTGTATTCCGCTTAATCTCTATTTGAACCAAAGTTGTTTATCTCCTTCCCCTTCAAGGGGAAGGCTGGGATGGGAATGGTTTTACTAAAGCTTAAAATCAAAAGCATCCCCTTCTAAATCTTTCCCTTCAAGGGGAATACTTCAAAGCAAAAGCAACTTTTACA
>JASLFQ010000157.1 GCA_030150595.1 Aquirhabdus sp. | reverse complement strand
CTGATTAATTGATTTGTAAAATCAAACAAGGCATCTTGATAGATTATGCTGAAGTTTTGGAGATAGCTTGCGCTCATTGAATCGTCTGAATATAAAATAAGAGCTAGATGTAAGCATCAAGCAAGATATACCGCAGTATTATTGATAGCTATACTACGGCAATGGGATTCTACTTTCCTTAGTCACCAACAATGTGTTTTGGCAGTGGTTGAAGATGGTGTGCATTGTAATACACACCTATTGCTTGAACAAGTTGCGTATTGTCACATGTAGGTTTGCATTAAAAAACGTCAGCATTTTTAAAGAAAGATGCTTTTTGGTCTTTTCCAGACAATAGAGGCTCGCCTTTAAACTGCCAATCGATCGCTAAATCAGGATCGTTCCAAATAATGGAGCGCTCGTGCGTAGGCGCATATACATTGGTTGTTTTATATAAGAATTCAGCGGTTTCTGATAGTGTGACAAAACCATGCGCGAAGCCTTCTGGTACCCAGAGCTGTTTTCTGTTTTCAGCAGATAGAATCTCACCCACCCATTGGCCGAACGTTGGGGAGTTTTTGCGAATATCCACCGCAACATCAAATACCTCACCCTGCACGACGCGAACTAGTTTTCCTTGCGCCATTGGATCAAGTTGATAGTGCAAGCCGCGTAAGACTCCGCGCTGAGATTTGGAGTGGTTATCTTGAACAAAAGTACGTTTTATACCTGTTGCTTCTTCAAAGGCAGTTTGGTTAAAACTTTCAAAAAAGAAGCCTCGTTCATCACCAAAAAAATTGGGGGTAAACAGAACGACTTCAGGAATGGCTAGTCGAGTTGCTTGCATTAGAATATTTGCTCTTTCAGAAGGTTTAACAGGTATTGTCCGTAACCATTTTTTGCCAGTGGTTTGGCAAGTTCAGCGAGCTGGTCTCTGCTGATCCATTGATTGTGGAATGCAATTTCTTCAGGACATGCAATTTTGAGACCTTGGCGTTTTTCAACGGTTGCGATAAATTGACTGGCTTCGAGTAAAGAGTCATGGGTGCCTGTATCGAGCCAAGCGTGTCCACGTCCCATGAGTTCTACAGAAAGCTGACCTTGATCTAAATAGAGTTGATTGAGATCGGTAATTTCTAATTCGCCGCGTGGGGATGGTTTGATTTGCTTTGCCAGCTGAACCACGCTTTTATCGTAGAAATAGAGTCCAGTGATGGCGTAGTTTGATTTCGGTTGTTTCGGTTTTTCTTCGAGAGACAAGACTTTGCCCGATGCATCAAACTCAGCAACGCCGTAACGTTCTGGATCGTGGACATGGTAAGCAAACACAGTAGCACCTGATTCTTTAGCACTTGCATTTGCAAGAAGTTGCTTGAAATCGTGACCAAAGAAAATATTATCACCGAGCACAAGGGCGCAGTGATCGTCACCAATAAATTCTTCACCGAGAATAAAGGCTTGTGCCAAACCATCAGGACTTGGTTGGATTACATAACTGAGACTGAGTCCCCATTGGCTACCATCTCCGAGCAATTGCTGATAGCGAGGAATATCTTGTGGCGTCGAAATAATCAGAATTTCACGAATACCAGCCAACATGAGCGTGGATAATGGGTAATACACCATTGGTTTGTCGTAGACAGGCAAGAGTTGCTTTGATATTGCCAATGTGGCTGGATGTAGGCGTGTTCCTGAACCACCCGCTAAAATAATTCCTTTACGTTTCATTGTTTCTTCTCTAGTTCAATCGTTGTTAAAAATAAGTTGGGTTCAATTGTACAGGTTGGACTGATCTTTTACGGTATTAATTCTTGTACCATCCGCTTGACATGGTATTGCCACGGGGGGAGTTGAATGTTCAGAAGATTACGCAGTTTTTCTGTATTCAGGCGTGAATTTTGTGGGCGTGCTGCAGGAACAGGATAGGCGGATGCTGAAATTGCCCCGACTTGTTCAGGCTGTACTTTGAAGGTTGCGCCACATTGCATGGCTTCGGCAATGACGAGCTGTGCATAACCATGCCAACTTGTTTCGCCAGAAGCAACCAGATGGTAGATACCGGAAGCATGTGTTGTGAGAGCTGCATCATGCTGAAGACGGTAGATCGCCAGTGCGGTGACATCGGCGATCAGTTCTGCACTGGTTGGCGCACCGTATTGGTCAGCAACAACATTTAAAGTGTCGCGTTCAGCGGCAAGGCGCAGCATGGTTTTAGCGAAGTTGCCACCGCGACTCGCAAAAACCCAACTGGTTCTAAAAACCAAATATTGGCAACCTGAAGCGACGATTGCTAATTCGCCATCATGCTTGGTTTTTCCATAGACACTGAGTGGTGCAGTTGAATCATCTTCTAAATATGCGCTTTCTTTGCGACCATCAAAGACATAGTCGGTCGAGTAGTGAATGAGCCAACCATTGAGGCGTTTGGTTTCCTCTGCAAGTACAGCAAGTGATTGTGCGTTCACGCGGTGAGCGCTTTCGATATCACTTTCTGCTTTGTCTACAGCCGTATAAGCTGCTGCATTCACAATAATATCAGGCTTATAGTCGCGAACTAATTGACGTAATGATTCTGGATCGTCTAAATTTGCTTCGGTACGGTCACATGCCCGCAAGTTACCGAGAGGGCTTAAAGCGCGTTGTAATTCCCAGCCGACTTGACCATTTCTGCCCAGTAATAAAATTTTCAAGATTTGGTTACTCATGTGTGTACTGTTCATTAACCCAATCACGATAGTCGCCGCTGGTGACATTGCTGACCCAAGCTTGATTCGCGAGATACCATTCAATGGTTTTGCGAATGCCTGTTTCAAACGTTTCGGCAGGCTTCCATCCTAACTCCCGTTCAAGTTTGGTGGCATCAATCGCATAGCGCTTATCATGCCCTGCACGATCTTTGACAAACGTGATTTGAGTTTTGTAAGACTGACCATCTGTGCGTGGTTTTAATTCATCCAAAATACTGCACAAGGTGGTGACGACATCTAGATTGGCTTTTTCATTCCAGCCACCGACATTGTAGGTTTCACCTAGGGTGCCACGTGCTAACACTCTGCGAATTGCACTGCAATGATCTGTCACGTACAACCAATCGCGGATTTGCTGTCCATCACCATAGATAGGTAGATTTTTACCATTTAAGGCATTCAAAATGCACAGCGGAATGAGTTTCTCAGGGAAGTGATATGGCCCGTAGTTATTAGAGCAATTCGTTGTGAGTACTGGCAAGCCATAGGTGTGATGATAGGCACGAACTAAATGATCAGACGCGGCTTTGCTTGCAGAATAAGGGCTATTCGGTTCATAACGATTAGTTTCACTGAAAGCGGGGTCAGATTTGTCGAGAGAGCCGTACACTTCATCAGTCGAGACATGTAGAAAGCGAAATGCCGCTTTGTTCTTTTCATCAAGGTTAGACCAATATCCACGGACAGTTTCCAGAAGCTTGAATGTTCCTACAATGTTTGTTTGGATGAATGCTTCAGGACCCGTAATTGAGCGATCTACATGGCTTTCAGCCGCAAAGTTAAGAACAGCACGTACATGGTGTTTAGTGAGTAGCTCGCCAATAATTAGGGAGTCTGCGATGTCAGCGTGGATGAAAATATGGCTCGGATTTGTTTTCACCGAGGCTAGATTTTCTAAATTCCCTGCATAGGTTAGCTTGTCGAGGCTAATGACGAGTTCATCATGATGGGCGAGCCAATCTAAGACAAAGTTACTACCGATAAAGCCTGCGGCGCCTGTTACAAGTATTGCCATTGTTAGTTTTCCATTATTGATCAGATGTTTATGTTGTAAATCTGATCGAAGACCGTCGCTAAATAAGCCCAAGCGACCACGCTTAGTTTGTTTATAAAGGCCTATTTCGTATAAAAGTAAATAATCTTACCAAAAAACCATGCTTGCCGTGCATATTGAAATTGATTATGAATCCGTAAATATCTTTAGTGATGTGTTTTTGGCGCATTCAAAGCTAGGAGGGTGGCGATATTGCTCTTTTAAATAGTCGTTTGAGACGCTGTAAACGAGCGACAATGCCATACCTATCTTGTTTGAAAGTATCGTTGAGTGTTTGACCTCGTAAATTGTGTGACCACCACAGACTAGCGGTGTCGAATATAACCTATTCATGAAGGGCAAATTAATCGTGATCGTTAGATTTTCGTACTTAACGAACTTTCACTTTTTCACCATGTCAAGTGTTAGTTTGATCTGAATACGCATAGTTATCAGTAGGTGTAGGGCTGGACGTGATTGATAAAAACTTGCTGAAAAGAAACTTACGAGGACAGACGGTAATGATTGGTTGCTTTTTTCTGTTTTCTTGGTTAAGTCTTGATCATTTTAGTTATTCGATCATTGGAAACGTAATTTCTAAATTTTGATGTGTCTGGTTTGATGGTGAAAGTTAATATCTGCGAATACAGATTAAAATAATATCTAAAAAAGATGTATTCATTTCATATCTAAAATCTGTTTTAATTGCCCTCGAAAGGAACAGCCACCTAGTAATTACATACAATTCTTAATATGCCGTTGCTCGTACGAATCTTTCCGAGCAAAAGTTTTGGATTGAGAGATATCAAGTTGGGCTTTTTGTTTTTGGATGCACTATGTTTCTCTAAAGTTTAGTTCGTAAAGTAGCATTTTCTTTAAAAAGAGAAACAAATCATCATTTTTTATAAAAATGTAATTATAAATTGGAGGAGGTCGTCTGAACAAAATACCGAAAGAAAATATATATCATGATCAGAGTACCCCTCACAAAAAAGTCATTGTTGTCGATTTAGATGGGACATTGATCCGTTCAGATATCTTGCTAGAAAGCATTTTTTTGTTTTTACGCGCTTATCCGTTGCGCTTTTTTATGCTGATTCTTTGGCTCCTTAAAGGAAAGGTGTTCCTGAAGAAATCACTTGCAGATGTCGTTACCCCAACAGTATCAGCTTTGCCCTACAATCAGATCCTATTAGCATGGCTTAAAGTACGCCGTAGCGAAGGGAGCAGACTTGTACTCGCGACAGCATCGGATATTCGAATTGCAGAACAAATTGCACAATATTTAAATATTTTTGATGAAGTGTTGGGAACAGATTCTGTAAATTTATCATCGACGAATAAATCGCAAGCACTTATTGCTCGCTATGGACTGTATGGTTTTGAATATGTGGGTAACTCCAAAGCGGACATCGCTGTTTGGCAGTCTGCTGCGGTGATCCATGTCGCGAATCCAGAGTCTGGCGTATATGCCGCTGCCAAAAAACTTAGCCAAGGTCAGCGGACTTTCGGTGAATTTTTTGATGATCGATCTAGCTATGTCAAAACGATAAGTAAAGCATTACGGTTACATCAATGGGCAAAAAATGCTTTAATTTTTGTTTCATTGCTCGCATCTCATCGTATTTTAGAAGCTTCGCTTGTTGAACATGGGTTAATTGCTTTTTTATGTTTTGGATTATGCGCATCGAGCGTCTACTTATTAAATGATGCCCTTGATCTTGAGGATGATCGTTTGCATGCGAGTAAATGCAAACGCCCTCTTGCTGCAGGCACATTACCCTTACTACACGCAGTAGTTTTGATCCCCACACTATTAACGCTCTCATTTTCATTAGCATGCTGGTTATTGCCCCTTAAGTTTTGCGCATATTTACTGGGTTATTACATACTGACGCTGACTTATTCTTTTTGGCTGAAACGTGTTGTGATGATTGATGTCGTCTGTCTTGCGATGCTCTATAGTGTGCGTGTTGTAGCGGGTGGCGCGGCCATGGGGTTGGGGACGACGTTTTGGATATTAACATTCTGTTTGTTTATATTTTTAAGCCTCGCTTTAGTGAAAAGATATACTGAACTCTTTCATGCTCGTAGTAATAAGGTTCTAGAAAAAACTTCTGGTCGGGGATACTACGCCAGTGATTTCGAGATGCTTGCTTCCCTTGGTAGTGCATCGGGCTATCTTTCGGTACTTGTTTTAGCACTGTATATCAATGAGCCAACGACAGGTTTACTTTATCATTCCCAAAAATGGCTTTGGGCTGCATGTCCACTTCTATTGTTCTGGATTAGTCGTGTTTGGTTGTTAGCCCATCGAGGGCAGATGAACGACGATCCAATTGTTTTTGCTCTGAGAGACAATGTCAGCAGAATCATGATCATTGCGTTTCTTATTATTTTTTATGTGGCAGCAGTTCATGGTTAAACTGCTTTCGTGGGGGCGCTATCCGCATCATCCACAATCTGCACATGCGATTACTTGGGCTAATGATGCTGGATCAACACTTGCAGAAATCACACGCTCACAAGAAAATTCGCTCGTGTATGGTTATGGGCGCAGTTATGGGGATTCATGTTTAGCTGTTTCCAATCATGTGATTCTGACGCAAAGTATGGATCGTATTATTTCTGTTGATTGGAATACAGGCATTATTTGCGCACAAGCGGGTTTGTCATTTGCTGATTTAATTCAAATTGCATTACCACATGGATGGTTTTTACCTGTGACGCCAGGTACCAAGTATGTCAGTTTGGGTGGTGCTGTTGCTAATGATGTCCATGGTAAAAATCATCATGTCATGGGAACTTTTGGCCGCCATGTTCGGCGTATTTTTATATACCGCAGCGATGAGGGAATGATTGAGTGTTCTCACCAAATCCGACCAGACTTATTTGCTGCAACCATTGGCGGCTTAGGATTGAGTGGAATTATTGTGGCAGTTGAATTTCAACTTCGCCCAGTGGAAACGAGTCGCATTGATCAAACCAGCATCCGCTTTGGAGGGTTACAGGAATTTTTCGAACTTTCCTCATCGCATGATCATAGCCATGAATACACGGTTGCATGGGTAGACTGCTTAGCTACAGGTCAGAATGCTGGCCGTGGCCACTTTATTGCGGGAAATCATGCAAAAGCAGATACAACCCAACGCGATATTGATCTCAAGCCAGCATCATC
>JASLFQ010000068.1 GCA_030150595.1 Aquirhabdus sp. | reverse complement strand
CATGATTCACGGGTCGAGCGGCCATTCATGTAGAGCGGACTGGTCGGGGGACTGGCGAATCACGCATTCGCTTTTAGCCTGATAGTCGGCCCGTGCAGATCGGTTTTTAACAAACTTCCATTTACATTTAAACGCATTTTTCAAAAACATTTAATATAATAAAAATTCATATAAAACAACATCTGACGCGAGTCGGACGGGTTCACGTTACTTGTGAAGCAACACCTATAAGAGACCACATCGACCAAATTAAAGCAAGCACCGCGACATCTATTTTTACATTTCAATGACAACGACATTAATTAATTATTACAATAAGCGCTTACGCTCACTGGAAGAGGCGATATTCAGAGACTCTCGGTATTTAGCCACTGTTCGTCGTGCAACATCAATGCCTGCCTCATGTAGCTTTTCGGTTAAGGCGCTATCTGATAACGGTTTTTTAATATTTTCTTCTTGCACCATTTTTTTAATCATGGCACGAATTGCCGTGGACGAGCACTCGCCGCCCGTACTGGTCGTCACATGACTTGAGAAAAAGTATTTCAACTCAAACAATCCACGCGGCGTCAGCAAGTATTTTTGTGTCGTGACACGAGATACCGTGGATTCATGCAAATCTGTTTCCAATGCAATATCACGCAAAATCAATGGCTTCATGGCTTCTGGTCCATGTTCCAAAAACGCACGTTGATGCATCACGATGCAAGTCGCTACTTTAAGTAACGTCTTATGCCGCTCATCCACACTTTTAATAAAATTACGCGCTTCTTGCATATGTAAACGCAAATACTGATTTTCTTCACTCTGATCGGCACGTTTAATCATGCTTGCGTAATACGAATTCACTCGAAGTTTGGGCAAAATATCGGTATTGAGCTGAACTTCCCAGTGATCATTTTTTTTACGAACAATCACATCGGGAACTTGATGTTCGCGATCATTATTTTGAAATTTCAAACCTGGATACGGCTCAAGCGACTTAACCAACGTTAATGCCGCACGGAGCTCATCTTGGCTTAAACCCGTTTGCCGCATGAGCTTAGGAATATCATTGATTAACAATAACTCATGATGCATCATCATCTTTAAAGCATGCAGGCGTGACGGAGTATTTTCAGGCAGTGCACGGAGCTGTAAACACAAACATTCACTTAAATCACGTGCACCAACACCTGGTGGATCGAAGTTTTGAATACGTTTAAGCACCACCTCAAGTTCAGAAAGCTCTATCTCTTCGTCAATATCCAGTGCATCTAGCTGATTTTGTGATGCCTCAAGCAGTTCATCTAAACTGGCTTCTAAATAACCGCGCTCGTCAATCCCATCAATAATGCACTCTGCCATAATGCGATCAACAGGGCTAAAAGGCGTGAGATTCAATTGCCAACGTAGCTCTGACCAAATCGAATCGCTGACAGTTCGTGTATCCTCACGCTCATCAAACTCTGGCGTTGCCATCGCCGTGGATTGATGGTTAAACACATCATCCCACTGCGTATCGACAGGAAGATCTTCGCCAAGCCGCGTCATTCCCATCTGCTCATCTAACGAAACAGTTGCGCTTCCTTCTGCCGCCTCACGACCATCGTGAAAATCAGCTTCCGCACCATAATCACTGTTTTGTGCATTGGACTGATAATCAACGTTATTGTCTGGCGCGTCTGAAGCTTGTCCATCGGCAGATAAATCAACCGCTTCCAGTAAAGGGTTGCTATCGAGCTGACTTTGAATCTCTTGCTCAAGCTCAAGCGAAGACAATTGCAGTAGACGAATGGCTTGCTGCAATTGTGGCGTAAGCGATAGTGAGTTAGAAACTCTGAGTCCGACCGATAACTTCATCTATTCCTCATCACGAACATCTAAAAACATATTGATTGAACACTTATCTAACCGCCCATATCTCGACAATAAACTTATATACAAACAAGAAGGAACCAAATCAAGACGAAGGGCTTATTTTTGGGAGTATACAACCGAAATTTGCACGCGGATGCAATATTTATGCCTTCTTCTTATATTTTTTTGAGTCGCCGATTCTCGCCCGTACATGCTACAAATAAAACTTCAACGCCACGCCGTCACAGTTACATATCCCCAGTACACTTTAAGTTGAATAATTATTTACAAAAATAACGATATAAAGCGGACTCAAAAGAACTGATACCGTGATAGAGAACTAGAAAATTAACGAGAAGTAACATAAGCTGACAGCTCAACAAAGAGCGTTCAGTTTTTATATGTCAAATACACAATTTTTAGCCGCACTTGGAATTTGTATCAGCCTATCATCAACATTGGCGGCTGCCGAGACAACGATTGCAACCCCATCTGCAATCGAAAATCCTGCTCCTTCTAATAATGAGAATGCACCAGTCGTTGCAGCGGTGTCTACAGACACATCCATCGCCGAAGCACCAGCCGAAACTTCTGCTCCAAATGATAGCAATAGTCAAAATTCTAATAATGCTTCCGAAAGCACAGTCTCCGAGTCAAAGCCAACACTGATCCAAAGATCTGTGGACAAGATTGGTGAAATCGGTAATCGTTCAATTGAACAAGTCGCCGCACTGGGTTCAAAAATCGCAGTCAATGCCAATGCGTCACAGCCTGAGTCTGTCAAAGACCCTTTCGAACATTTCAATCGATCAATCTATAACTTCAACATGAAGCTCGACAAGTACATCTTGCTTCCAGTCGCAACGACTTATAAAAAAGTGTTGCCGACTCCTGTACGACACGGTATTACCAACTTCTTTGTTAATCTGAGTACGCCTTGGACCGCAGTCAATAATCTACTGCAAGGTCACCCTGGCACATCGATCGAATCATTAAGTAGATTTGTGATCAACACAGCAACAAGCTTAGGTTTCTACGATACAGCAAGCGTCCTTGGCGTTGAAAAGTCGGATGAGGATTTTGGACTCACTCTTGGTACATGGGGCGTTGGCTCTGGACCCTACATCATGCTGCCCTTCTTTGGCCCAAGTACAGTACGTGATACATTCTCACGTTTGGTCGATCAATTCGGCGCTCCTCAAGACTATGTGCTCAACACGTGGGAATTGTTAGGCGTTACGGGTCTCAAATACGTTGATTTGCGTTCAAGATTAATTGGCCTTGAAACCTTCATCGCAGGGGATCAGTACACACTACTACGTGATGTCTACTTACAAAAAAGACAATTTGAGAATGGTAATCCAACCACTCCCAAAGCAGACGCTAGTCAAGACAGTGGCTTTACCAATAATGATTTTGGTGATGATGGCTTTGGCGATAGTGACTCTAGCCAACAAAAAAGTCAGAGTACAAATACAACTCCTGCAGCGCAAATACAGCACGATAGCTCTTCAGCTCCAGCAAATACAACGGATAATCCACCTGCGCCTGTGAGTTCATCAAGTGATCCTGCAAGTACACCCAGTGCGCCTGATGTAGGCACACCAACACAACCTGCGCAATTCTAGGTAGACCTTGCCTTACTATCTCATTGATTCTCAAAAAGACGAGTGTCACGCTCGTCTTTTTGGAGACTTGCCTGACCTCATCTCCATTTCAATTGACGCGATCTCAACACTTGCCGCAGACCAACTGATTATTGCAGACGTCACACTTTACTTAACACAGCGTTGGACACAACCCACGATCGTATTGGCAGATCAAACTCAAGGCTATGATTTAGCACAAGCTTGGCAGCGCGGTGCTTGGGCAGGATGGATTCGAGAGCAGCTACCCAACGCACTCGATACGATTATTAAGCAACTTGAAATTCAGCATTTGCATCAAAGTGATAGCCGTGACTTGCCTGCTGCTGCACGTTTACAGCAGCGACTTCTGCCAACCTCGCTCGATCTTCTCAACTATAAGATCGACCACATGTATCAAGCGGCTAGCGCACTATCAGGGGATTGGTTGGATTATTGGATGACACCCGATAACCGATTATTATTTTATCTGGCTGACGTTGCTGGGCATGGCGCAGCAAGTAGCTTACTCACAGGTTGGCTTGCGGCTTTTCATGGCACAGAACACTCGCCACAAGCATTACTCAGTCGCATGAATCGACTGTTAGTCATCCAAAACGCAGGCAAACACATTACTGCGCTTTGCGGCTTGCTCAACCCAAGAACTCACCACCTTGAGTGGTGCAGTGCGGGTCATTACCCACCGCCAATTCTAATTAATCCAGATCGGACAGCCGAAACACTCAGTAGCACAAGCTTCCCGCTTGGTTTAGTCACGGATCTCACCCTGACGACTCAAACCACGTCATTACAACCAGAATCACAATTACTATTCTGTTCAGATGGTGCAATTGAAGTCTTTTCAGGCGGTACATCCGAGCAACTTAGCCAGCTCATCGAGGCACTTGCCAAGCGTAACTTCAATCCTCCGACCCATTTATCTGACGATTTGACTATCCTATCGCTCAGTCGCACTTCCTAAAATAAATATCCTACTGAATACTTGCACACAAGCCCTTATTTCAACAGCAACTATCTCGCGCCTATAACAAACAATTGCAAGCACAATGTGGATGTTTTAACCATTAATCTTGCTGCAAAGCATTTTTTTGTGCGATAATTGTGACTCCAAATGTGAGTGCTTGCATTTATATGTCAACTGGTCGTATTGAGTATGCGGTTCTACAAGGAACGCATGTGTTCAAATTGGTCGGCGAGGTTCGCGCCATGACCTGCAGTAGTCTAGACCATCTCCTAGACAAAATTACACAAGATCAAACGCTTACCGGCGCTCTTGTGGATTTAACTGACACAACTTTTGTAGATAGTACAACGCTGGGTGTTCTCGCCAAGCTAGGACTACACTTGCGCACGCAACGTGGTATCCAGCCTATCATGCTATCCACTAACCCAGACATCACCACGCTGACCAACAGTATGGGATTAGGGCAAGTATTTGTCATGCTGAACTGTAAGACTGCAGCTTCCTGCACACTGACTCTGCCTGAAGAACAGCCCGAAGCACATGCGATGTTAGAAACAGTGCTTGAAGCACATCAAACGCTCATGAATCTCAACGATAATAATAAAGCCATGTTCCAACCTCTCGTCCGTCAACTCGAACAAGAACATCGCCAAAATCAACTACAACAACAATCAAATCATAGCTTTCTCTCCTGCGCTCAACGTCACTAAGTTCAAGTAGTTTTCCAAACCAATCAAATTCATAAAACAATAAAAATGCTTCCTAGACGATTTTCCGTGCATCACTGATGCGCTTCCGCGCGTAAATCGTCATACTCAAAGTCTTCCGATTCAAGATATTCGCGAGTAATGCCATGACCTTAGCTCATTTAGCTGCCATCCAAATGAATTCACAAGATCAGATTGAACACAATCTGACACATGCGTTTGATTTAGTGACTCAAGCGGCGCAAGCGGGTTGCCAACTTGCCGTACTCCCTGAAAACTTTGCTTGTTTTGCGCCTGGGCAACAGCGCCATACCGCAGCACGTTTTGATGACATCATCACGACAGTCGCAAATTGGGCGCGCGATTTAAATATCTGGATTGCGGCAGGTTCAGTGCCTTGCCCATATCGTCCAAATGGACAAACCATCACAGATCAACGTGTTCGCTCAGCATGTTTATTACTCGATCCAAGCGGAGCAACTGTTGCGCGATACGACAAAATTCACTTATTTGATGTCGCCGTACAAGATGGTATTGGCCAATATCAGGAATCAGCAACCTTCGAGGCTGGTGATCAAATCGTCACCGCAAATACGCCTTTTGGACGACTCGGTTTAATGGTGTGCTATGACCTTCGTTTTCCAGAGCAAGCACTCGCACTGCGCCAGCAAGATGCAGAAATACTAACCGCACCATCTGCATTTACCCATCTGACTGGCAGCGCACATTGGCAACTTCTACTTCGCGCGCGCGCAATAGACTCACAATGTATGGTGGTCGGAGCTGGACAAGGTGGCTGGCATGGTTCAAGACGAACATGGGGACATAGTGCGATTAGTAATGGTTGGGGCGAAATCCTGGCAGAAAATAATGGAGAAGCGCCAGCTTTAGTCATCGCTGCATACGACGCTGCTGCGCTCAAAGCCCGACGAATTGCGATGCCGCTAATGACGCATCGATAATGAGCATCCTGATTAATTATTATGCGACGCCGACCATCTAAATTCACGAAACTCTTGTTTAGCACAGCATCGAACCTTACACTGGCAGATTAGATGGCGTTGGAAAGTGATCACGTGGTATCAACCTTAAATACGACTCAAGAGCCCAGTAACGCTGACATTGTGAACGATGTAAAAGTGACTGATAAAAATACAGATCTTGGTGACAAAACAGAATCATCAATTGATTCTGTAGGCATTGTCGCGCCGCAAAAACTATCCTTTGAACAGCCACTTCTTTTAGAAACTGGGCGCACCCTGCCACGTTTTGATCTGATGATTGAAACTTATGGTCGGCTTAATGATGACGCATCCAACGCGATTCTGGTGTGTCATGCCCTATCAGGTCATCACCACGCGGCTGGATTCTATGAAGGAGACAGTAAAGCAGGCTGGTGGGATAGTTGTATTGGCCCCAACAAAGCCATGGATACCAATCAATTCTTTGTCGTGGCACTGAACAATATTGGTGGCTGCAACGGCTCTACCGGTCCAACATCACCGAATCCAGAAAATGACAATAAACCGTATGGCCCTGATTTTCCACTCGTCACTGTCCGTGATTGGGTTAAGGTTCAAGCGCTACTGGCTGATCGTCTTGGGATCCAAGTCTGGCACGCCGTAGTCGGC
>JASLFQ010000014.1 GCA_030150595.1 Aquirhabdus sp. | reverse complement strand
GTGCAGGTTTAGACTCATTTGCATTACGCCAAAGCAAAGACTTGGCGTCGCTCAAAATCTTTGAAGTTGATCATCCTGATACGCAGGAATCTAAAAAGCAGCAACTCGAATTATTAGGAAAAATCCCGAATAACGTCGAGTTTGTATCGATTAACTTTGAAGAAGAATCCTTGTTTGACGCGCTTATTCGCAGTAGTTATCAACGCGAAAAAATCGGTTTCTTTTCATGGCTCGGCACAACACATTATCTTCAACCAGAAACCACATTGAATACGTTACGTGCTATTGCCAAAGTTGCGGCGTCTGGTAGTGAAGTGGTTTTTGATTACTCTATTCCTTATCATCAACTTGATGGTGCGGAACGGTTGGGCAGCTTTGCTTTATCACGCTTCACACGCTATATGAGTGAACCGCTGATTGGACAATTTGTGCCAGAAGAATTACATGCGGCGCTGAATGAAATGGGTTTTGATGTATTAGAAGACTTATCAGGTGAAGCACAAAACGAACGTTATTTTGATCAACGTGGCGATTACCTGACGACAACTTCCGCAACGCATTTGATTCATATTAAATTGCGTTAAAATTCACTATGACATTTCTTCGCAAGATCGTCCTCCACTCTCTTTCGGGCTACCACCCTCAGCTTGATGGACTTGTTCAACAGTTCATGAATAACGGCGTAGTCTACGTTGGCATCGTTGGCTTAGATGCCTCACGCATTGAAGACATCATTATGGAGCTCTGTGTGGGCGACGGTTCCGCGCCCTACGAAATGCTCACTTCGTTCCACGAGCACGAGACACTCGTAGAAGTCGTCGACTTTGCCCAATCACTAACAGATAAGTTCGCTGGTGACGTACAGATCATTGAATTCTGATTCAAGCAATTAATAGTTCCAAATAACTAATTCTATTCATCAAAAAAGCGACTGGGCGGCACACCGAACTGCCGCTTAAACATCGTCGCAAAGGCACTCGGGCTGTTATAACCGAGACTCAATGCAATGCTCAGCACCTTTTCACCTTGCGCTAATCTTTCCAGCGCAGTCAGAAGTCGTGCTTGCTGACGCCATTGTCCAAACGTCATTCCTGTTTCTTTAAAGAACAAACGATGAATGGTTTTTGGTGTAATGCTTAATCGCTCTGCCCAGATTTCTACGGTTGTATCGTCTTCTGGATTTTGGCTCAATGTTTGTGTGATCTGCACCAGACGTGGATCTTGTGGATTTGGAAGCTGCAATGAAAATGGCTTCACACTCTTAATTTCATCTAACAACAACTGCATCAGATGACCACTACGTGTATCTGCGGCATAGGGAATTTCAACGTCGATCGCAGCGAGCAGTAATTCGCGTAATAAAGCTGTCACACCCACAACACGACATGACGTTAATAAATCAGGCGCCGCATCGGGGCGAATATACGCAGTACGCATATGCACCTCACCAATCATGCGCACCCAATGTTCAATGTGCGCTGGCATCCAAATTCCGCGTGAAGGCGGCACAATCCATTGTCCCTGATCCGTGCCCACCAACATGACGCCGCGCACCGCATGAATCAACTGCGCATGCGGGTGTGAATGTCGACCCGTGGTATGACCATGCGGATAATCTTTCGCCAATGCGGTGACTGGCATATCGCTACGATCAAACTGCGTATAGTGCAAACACTCATGGCGTGAACTCAAAGACATAGCGTGATTCCGTAGATTAAAAGCATTCCAAACCAATACGACAAAATGTCACTTTCACGATATATCTTGCCACATTCTCGCAGGAATGTCGTTTTATTGTGGCGTATGATCTAGGCATAAAATCAATGTTACAGCGTATTTATTGGCGTTCACTCGCCATTGAGGTTGTTATGGAATCAGCAGAAGCAGCACAAACCACGACTACACACGCTAATGACACGCGCTTTCGTGTGCTCGGCGCGATTAGTTTCAGTCATTTTATTAATGACATGCTGCAATCTCTGCTGCTCGCCATTTACCCAATTCTCAAGGGCGGTTTCAACTTAAGTTTTGCCCAAATTGGTTTGGTAACGTTTACGTATCAAGTCACGGCGTCTTTATTGCAGCCGATTGTCGGTTCGTATACCGATAAACATCCAAAACCTTATTCTTTGGTCTTTGGCATGACTTCAACGATGACAGGAATCATTCTGCTCGCCTTCGCGCAGAACTACACCATGTTGCTGATTGCTGCGTTATTCATGGGTACGGGTTCATCGATCTTCCATCCAGAATCGTCACGGGTGGCACGTCTGGCTTCGGGCGGGCAGCATGGTCTAGCACAATCGATTTTCCAAGTCGGCGGTAATGTCGGTAGTGCGACAGGACCTTTGCTCGCTGCAATTTTCATTGTGCCGCATGGACAAAAGAGTACTGCTTTTTTTGCACTTGCTGCACTCACGGGTATTGCAGTGCTTTGGAAAATTGGCGGTTGGTATAAAAACCAACAACGTATCAGCGCAGCCAAACCTAAACCCCTTGCACAACCAAATGCGTTACCAAAGCGCCAAGTCATGATTGCGATGACTGTGCTGATGTTTTTGGTGTTTTCTAAATACTTTTATTTGACCAGTCTGACCAGCTATTACACGTTTTACTTGATGGACAAGTTCCGTTTATCCATCCAGTCAGCCCAAGTATATTTGTTCATCTTCTTGGGCGCAGTTGCGGCGGGCACGATCTTCGGTGGTCCAATTGGTGATCGCATCGGACGTAAGCAAGTGATCTGGTTTTCGATTTTAGGTATTGCGCCATTTACCCTTGCATTACCTTATGTTGACTTAATGTGGACGAGCATTTTAAGCGTCATTATTGGGTTTACGCTGGCTTCAGCTTTCCCGGCAATCGTCGTGTTTGCTCAAGAAATCATGCCTAACAAAGTCGGCATGGTTTCGGG
>JASLFQ010000012.1 GCA_030150595.1 Aquirhabdus sp. | reverse complement strand
TCCTCAACAAACTCATCGTATTCCGCACCACGAATCCGCTCATTACCCCAGCCAATATAGAGTGGATTATTTAAGCGATCCTGATTATTCGTGCCTAAATCCAACAAGATAGGCAAAGTCTCCAGCGGATGAATGCCCGCACACGCCGTATAGAGCGACAGCTTTCCGATTGGAATACCCATCCCGCCCGCACCTTGATCGCCCAGACCCAGAATACGCTCACCATCACTCACGACAATCACACGTACTTGGTCATAACGTGAATCAGCCAGAATGTCACGAATACGATGTTTATTCGGATAACTGAGAAATAATCCGCGTGGTTTGCGCCAAATTTCGCTAAACCGCTGACAACCTTCACCGACAGTTGGTGTATAAACCAATGGCAAAAGCTCGGCAAGATTACGAACCAACATGGCGTAAAACAGGGTTTCATTGGTATCTTGCAAATCACGTAAAAACGCATAGCGTTCAAAATCAGTCGCAAAACTGCGTAATACCTGCAAACGTCGAATAATTTGTTCTTCCAATGTTCCGACATGTGGTGGCAAAAGCCCGTGTAAATTAAAGGCATCACGCTCATCTGCCGTAAAAGCCATGCCCTTGTTCAACATCGGATGACAGATCAAATCGAAGCCCGTCAAATCGGTTTCAATGGGATCATTGGGATGCGTGATCGCCTGATATTCAGGATGAAAGAGTGAATCTGATGAGTCATCAGTCAAATCATCTGTCAAAGTATTTCTTTCTAGTTGTGCAGACTGACTCATGCTTCATCTCCTGTTGACGGTGGCGCAAACCACCACACTGCTATTGAGTGTAGAACGTGTTATCACATCATAATGTTAATCTATGTCTATTAAATGTCTGCATTGAATATTTTTAAGTCCTTTAGAAATGAGTTACCAACCGATCTTCATAAAAAAACACACATATAAACAATATATTATGCAAATGAACATCATGTCATGTAAAAAGATTGTTTCAGTCCATCAAATTGGTGTAAAAACCTAAAATGTTCCTGCTAGAATGCGCCTCCTCAGTTGCACAATTTATGTGCACGCTATATATTTAATTTTCTGTATTTTATAATCTTTCTGTGCCCAATCATGACTAGACTGCTTGCTGTTCTTGCCCTGTGGATGTTGTGCTTAAGCAGCACGATGACTTTTGCTGCATTGCCCACTGAATTAACAGTGATTAGCTATCATGAAATTGCGGACAAAAAAGACGCACTAATTCCTCAATACGCCGTATCACCAACAAACTTTGTCCGCCAAATGGATTGGTTACATACCAATGGCTATCACTTTGTCAGCGTTGATCAAATTTTAGCAGCGCGTGCAGGAAAATTGCCCTTGCCAGAAAAAGCCGTGCTGATTACTTTTGATGATGGCTACCATTCGGTCTATACCAATGCTTTTCCAATTCTGAAATTATTTAATGCGCCTGCAGTCATCGCCGTCGTTGGCAATTGGCTCGAACCGACTTCTGGTGAAGTCGTCAATTTTGCAGGTCGCTCAGTATCTCGTGAAGAAATGCTGAGTTGGGCTGAAATTAAAGAAATGGTCGCTAGCGGTCTCGTCGAAGTCGGCAGCCACACCTATGATCTGCATGAAGGCGTGATCGCAAATCCGCAAGGCAATACCGAACCAGCCGTCACAACTCGCCTCTATTTTCCAAAAACACACAGTTACGAAGACGAAGAAAGCTATAAAAAACGTCTTTACAATGACTTTAAAAAGAATAATGAACTCATCCGCGCACACGGCTTTCGCTCACCACGTGTGATGGCTTGGCCTTATGGTAGCTATAACATTGAAGCCCGCGAAGCTGCTGAAAAACTGGGCATGCCGATCGGTCTGACACTGGATGATGGCCCAAATACCGCTGCAGTACCCCTGTGGGGACTGCGCCGTATTCTGGTTGAAAGCACCATGCAGTTATCCGATCTAGACAGAGAAATCAGCATTCGCGATCAGAATATTACTGATGCAGATCGCCCTGAAAAGATCATGCATGTCGATCTTGATTATGTTTACGATCCCGATCCAGCACAGCAAGAGAAGAACCTGGGACACTTGCTTGATCACATTCAGGCAATGGGTGTAAATACCGTTTATCTGCAAGCATTTGCTGATCCTGATGCAAAAGGTTCTGCAACAAGTGTCTACTTCCCAAATCGACACATGCCGATGCGTGCTGACTTGTTCAACCGTGTGTCATGGCAAATTCGTACGAGAACGCAAGTTAAACGTGTTTATGCTTGGATGCCGCTTCTTGCTTGGGAACTTCCAGCCAAAGAACCTGCGGCAAATGACCTAGTGGTTGCTGATCTACCCACCAGTGCCGATCATCTGAATATGGGTTATCGTCGTTTATCGCCATTTTCTCCGCGCGCACGACAAGTCATTCGCGACATCTATCAAGATTTATCACGTAACTCCCCGATTGATGGCATTCTCTTCCATGATGATGTCACCCTTTCTGATTATGAAGATGCGAGTTCGTTTGGCATTGCCCAAAATAAAGAATGGGGTTTACCTGCCAAAATCAGTGACATTCGCGCCGACGATGATCTTCTTGGTCGTTGGACAATCCTCAAAATTAATGCACTCGATGGTTTTGCCAATGAAGTGGCGGCTTTGGTTGATACCGAGCAACCTAACCTACTCACTGCACGTAATCTCTATGCTCAAGTCGTGCTCAATCCTAAGTCAGAAGTGTGGTATGCCCAATCACTGGATAATTCTTTAGCGAATTATGATTTCACAGCGATTATGGCGATGCCTTACATGGAAAAAGCTGAGGATCCAAAAGCGTTTATGCAGCAAATCATTGCAAAGGTCAAAGAGCATCCTGATGCAATGAGCCATGTTGTCTTTGAACTCCA
>JASLFQ010000316.1 GCA_030150595.1 Aquirhabdus sp. | reverse complement strand
AAGCAGAAAAACTTGCACGCGACCAAGCGCTAAATCGGGAGCGTCAACAAGCACTTGAGGAAAAAACAAGGGCAGCAAATATTCGCCAAATGTTAAGCCAGCATCAAATCCAAGGAACAGCTGGCGATGTGGTCTATCAGTTTATCGATGCAGGAAAAATTAAGAAAATCTACGTCACTCAAGAAATTTATAATCAAATCGTATTAGGTCGTATCGCCATTGCACGACTGGATGAACAATACCCCCTGCTCCCACGTATCTTGGCAGATAAAATCGCTGAACGTGCCCCAGACGCCATTATCATTCGTAATGAGAAAACAATGGCAACTCAAATCGTGGATGAAGAGGATCCGTATGCAGCGTATGTTATTCCAGATGATCTAATGTGGTAATTGAATTGGCTAGACAAATCAAACTCGCGTCAGTAGTACAACTGCCTGTGCCAAAATTCCTTCTTGCCGCCCCGTGAATCCAAGCTTCTCGGTTGTCGTCGCTTTAACGCTAACACGATCAATTGCGACACCTAAATCATCGGCAATATTCTGACGCATCGCCAAATTATGCGGTGCGAGTTTAGGGCGCTCACATGCTACAGTTATATCAGCATTCACCAAAATAAAACCCTGTTCTTGGATGATCTTATAAACGTGCCGTAACAAGACTCGACTATCCGCACCTTTAAACTTCGCATCGGTATCAGGAAAGTGCTGTCCAATATCACCCAATGCTAAAGCACCAAGCAACGCATCTGACAAAGCATGCAAAACCACATCACCATCTGAATGGGCAAGCAAAATATGGCTATGCGGAATTCTTACGCCAGCCAAAGTGACAAAGCTCGAAACGTCCGTATCTGCATCGCCAAATGCATGGACATCGAGCCCTTGACCAATGCGTAAATCGAGTGGGTTCATATATACTTTCCATCGCCAATTAAATAGCACACGCATCAGTAACACACTAATTCTTTTGAAACAAAAATATGTGAAAAGATGCTCTCAAACATATTTGAGAGCATCTATTTTTCAGTTCGGGTTGCTGTACTGAGTATTCATACTGCTGCTATTCAGACCCTGACTATTAGTTATACTCTGAGCACTAATATTTACACCACGGCTACGACTCATAATCTCACTCATGCTCTGTATATTAGAGCCCTGGCTATTACCCATACCCTGACTCACAGAAAATGGATTTACCTGAGCTGTATTCGCTGGATTAGGTAAATCCAGTGGCTTATCATTTAGTATGACTTTGCCCTGACGTAGTTTAAGTATTGAAACATAGTTTGTACCCGTACTGTCGTCCACTTTGCTCACGAAGCCTGTTTCTAACACCTTGGCAAGCATTGCATCGACCATCTGTCCGCTTTGTTGTGGATCGATGGGCTGCCCTTTGGCTTGGGCTTGTCCAGCAAAATTTGCCAGCGACATCAAGAGCTTTTGCGAGACACTGACAGAACCATCCACGTCAACTTTGAGCAGAGCCAACTTCAGATCATGCATTTCCGCAGAGTTCAGACTCGGTACATCGACATTTGCATCAGCATGGGCTTTGCCATCGGACAATGTGATATCTAAATGGTCGAGTTTCGCGGTGAATCCTTTCGCCAATATCGGTTGTGCGGCTTGAATAAGTTGGTCTGCGGATGCTTTAAGGTCATCGGGAGCTGATTTACATACTGACTGCTCTTTCTGCATGACATCAATGACATTTCTTAAGGCAAGCGCATCAATATGTCCGATCCCCAGTGCAACATCTACTTTACCGATGGATTGACCTGATGTCAGTAACTGGGCAATCTGGAGTTGTTCATTGACAGCAAAAAAGCCATTACGTTCAGATGAATCCATAGATGCATTTAAATTATTGAAACCGTAGGCTTTGCTGTCTTTATCAAACTCTAATGATGTCAGTTTAAATGTGCCTTTGCCTAAGCCGATACCTGAGGCTCCTTTATCCGTTGTTCCTGACCAATTCATTTGACCCATTTTCATCACTAGACCGGTTGTTTTCGCAGTGAATGTCATGCCATCCATTTCAAAGTCGGTTTGAATATGTCCACTGCCATTTTGGACAAACTCACCGTTTAAGCCTTTCCAATCCAACACACCTTGTTCGCTGCTATAGGTCGCTGCAGGACTCACCATTTTGGTCGTCATCGCACCCGACAAACCCACTGTCGTAGTGATTTGGAGAGGCTCTTTCATGCCAAATATATTGGTCAAGACAGGACGTATACTCTCTGGCCAAGTAATATGCGTCTGAATTTGACCGAATCCAAGCGAAGGAATTAGACCATTATGAATCTCACTGTCACCGTCAATAATGACACCATTATACGGCTTACAAGGATCGCGCGTGATCACTGCGGCCCAACTGACATGACTGGTGAGAAATCCTGCTTCTTTTTCAGTCACCACAATTTTTATAATCCCCTTTTGGTCACCGCCAAGTTTGGCAAGTGCGGCAGGAAATTCTTTCATCATTTGTTGACCACCGTACCACGTCGTACCCAACCATGTTGCACCCAATACGACACATACTACCGCGCCTATTCTTACGTAAGGCTTACTCATCATACTATCTTCCAAATTGATTAAAATTTACTGATTCGAACAAAAAAACGCTTACTTGTTTTACTCAAACGACTTCTACAGCTTAAATTTTTTCAGGGTGTAGCTTAACAACATCTTATTCAGAAATATCAGTATTCTTGTGACTGTAAAATGGCTTCCGCCAACGCTAAATCATCGCTATACGTGACTTTTATATTATCCATGCGGCCTTCAATCAATTTGACAGAAAAACCAGCCAACTCCATAGCACTTGCTTCATCAGTCACTTGAAGGTTTTTATTTTTTGCTGAGATTAGTGCAGTACGCAGTAATCCAAAACGAAACATTTGTGGTGTTTGCGCTTGCCAGAGATGATCACGGGAAACTGTTTCTACGATATTGCCATCCTTTGCTTTTTTTAGCGTGTCCCGCACAGGGATCGCGAGAATGCCGCCCACAGCATGATCAGCCAAAGTTTCATGTAACTTTTTTAAGCTATAAGTCGAAATGCAAGGTCTTGCCACATCATGCACCAACACCCAATCATCTGGTGCAGCTTTATCTTGCAAGAAATCTAAACCCGCGAGCACAGAATCCATGCGCTCCGCTCCGCCAACCACAAAATGCAGTGATTGAGCGTGCGCATAATTCAGCGTACGAGCCTGTTGATCATCTGCAGAAATTGCAACAACACAACCCGCTAACGGCAATGCAAAAAGCCGATCAATGCTATGCAACATGATCGGCTTGTTCAGCACATTTAAATATTGTTTCGGCGTCGCGCCACCGAATCGTCGTCCACTCCCTGCGGCGGGAACGACCGCCCACAACCGAGACTCACTCATGATGCAGATGGAATAGCGACAGGAGGCGGCAGTGCACTCAGCTGAACAAAGGTTTCACGCGGACGAACTAAACCCAAATCCAATCGCGCATGCTCTTCAACCGCTTCCATACCATCTTTCACGTCATTCACTTCGGCTGATAACACACGATTACGTTCAGCAAGTTTCAGATTTTCCGCATCTTGCTGACGTGCCATATGTACCAGTGCCTGACGCTCATGATAGCCGCCCTCTCCCATCCACAGTTTGTACTGTAGATAAGCAATGACCAATATCGCAACACCGATCATGAGGCGACCTGTGAACGTCGAGAGCATTATTGCGCCTTTAACCGTTCAACTAAGCCACGGAACTCAGCTGCACCGTGATATGGCGCATCAACCATTTCTTCGATACGAAGCAATTGGTTGTATTTAGACACGCGATCAGAACGGCACAATGAACCCGTTTTGATTTGTCCAGCAGCAGTACCGACTGCTAAATCAGCAATGAAGGAATCTTCTGTTTCACCTGAACGATGGGAAATCACTGTAGTGTAGTTGTTTGCTTTTGCCAGATAGATTGCATCTAAGGTTTCAGTCAATGTACCGATCTGGTTGAACTTAATCAGGATTGAGTTGGCAACGCCTGTATCAATGCCTTTTTGCAAAATTGCTGGATTGGTTACAAACAGGTCATCACCAACCAATTGCACTTTATCGCCGCAAATATCGGTCAGGTATTTCCAGCCATCCCAATCTGACTCATCCAAACCATCTTCGATGGAAATGATTGGATATTGACGCGCAAGGCCTGCCAAATAGTCAGCAAATTGATGATTGCTGAATGCTTTATTACCTTCGCCAGCCAATACATATTGACCATTTTTATAGAATTCAGTTGCCGCACAGTCCAACGCAAGCATGATGTCTTTGCCCGCTTTATAGCCTGCTTGTTCAATCGCTTGCAGAATTACCGTAATCGCTTCTTCGTTTGAACGTAGGTTCGGTGCAAAACCACCTTCATCACCCACTGCAGTATTCAAACCTTGCTTTTTCAACACGCTTTTTAAGCTATGAAAAATTTCAGCACCAGAACGCAGTGCTTCGCTAAAGCTGGTAAAACCAATAGGCTCAATCATGAACTCTTGAATATCAACAGTATTATCTGCATGTGCGCCGCCATTGATGATGTTCATCATTGGCACAGGCATTGACAATGCTGACTGACCGCGTAGATTCGCGATGTGTTGATACAAAGGCAAATGCAATTCTGTCGCTGCGGCACGTGCGGCGGCAAGTGAAACAGCTAGCATTGCATTCGCGCCAAGCTTAGATTTGTTTTCTGTGTTGTCTAACGCGATGAGTTTTTCATCTAAACCTTTTTGATCACGAACATCAAAATCCAACAGCAAATCGCGAATTTCGCTATTTACATTTTGCACAGCGTGACGCACGCCTTTGCCCAAATAACGAGACTTATCACCATCACGCAATTCCAACGCTTCACGTGAACCTGTTGATGCACCGCTTGGCGCAACGCCACGTCCAACTACACCTGATGCTAAAGTAATATCCGCTTCAATAGTCGGATTTCCACGTGAATCCAAGATTTCACGAGCGCGAATGTCGGCGATTTGAGTCATGTATAGCTCCAGAATTTAATAAACAGCCCAGTAATAAATGGCTAACCAAACTAAGTAAGACTTTTAGACTAAATAATGTCGAAAAGACCTACGGATTTTATAAATCGCACCAAAACATTAATAATCAGTGCGATGTTTAATACTTCAAAACTTGCTAAAACTAATATCGCTTAATGCGTATCTAACACTGAGAATCCTTTGACCAGATCATCAAGTTGTTTAATTTGTGTCAAAAATGCTTCTAGCTGAGAAAGACGCAACGCGCATGGCCCATCGCACTTCGCCACATCTGGGTTTGGATGAGCTTCGAGAAACAATCCCGCCAGTCCAGTTGCCATACCCGCACGCGCAAGCGTGGTAATTTGCGCGCGACGACCACCTGCAGAATCTGCACGTCCGCCTGGGGTTTGCAACGCGTGAGTGACATCAAAGAACACAGGCACATTCATGGCTTTCATCGTATCAAAGCCAAGCATATCGACAACCAAATTATTATAGCCAAAGCTAGAACCGCGTTCACATAGAATCAGCTTGTCATTTCCAGCTTCTAAACACTTATGTAAAATATGACGCATTTCGTGAGGCGCAAGGAATTGAGCTTTTTTGATATTAATAATCGCACCAGATTTCGCAATTGCTTCAACCAAGTCGGTTTGACGACTTAAGAACGCAGGCAACTGGATAATATCGGCAACTTGAGAAACGGGTTCTGCCTGATAAGGCTCGTGAATATCAGTAATGATTGGCACATTGTATTTCGCTTTAAGCTCTTCCAACCACTGAAGACCCCTCTCTAAGCCTGGCCCGCGATAGGAATGCAAACTTGAGCGATTCGCCTTGTCGAAGCTGGCTTTAAACACATACGGAATACCTAAACGCTGGGTAATATCAATATAGGTTTCTGCAATTTCAAACGCTAAATCTTTCGATTCAAGAACATTCATCCCACCAAACAATACAAAGGGCTGATCATTGCCCATGTGGATCTGATCTAAAGTAATGTGTGACTGGGCTTTTAATTCAATGCTCATTATGCGCCTCTGCTATTGATCGAAAGACAATCCTTCGTCTTCGAGCGAGTTTAATAAATAAAGTGAGAACTTTGAGTAAAAACTATTATTAACAGTTGATACCCAAGAACCAAACAATACCGAAATCTAAATCAATCACATGTTCATTAAAATCGCTTAACGCGTTTTTGCATACGTCATTGCTGCTGCAACAAAGCTGGCAAATAATGGATGACCACCACGCGGTGAACTGGTGAACTCTGGGTGGAATTGACATGCCACAAACCAAGGATGGTTACCAATTTCAACCACTTCAACCAAATGCTGATCTGCAGAATAACCAGAAACAGTCATGCCTGCCTCTTCCAGTTGTGCGATATAACGGTCATTAACTTCATAACGATGACGATGACGTTCAACAATTTCAACTTTACCGTAAATCTTTTGCGCCTTAGTGCCCGCAGTGAGAATGGCTTTTTGTGCACCCAAACGCATCGTGCCGCCCAAATCGGATGCATCATGGCGAGTTTGTAAATCACCACGTTCATCCAGCCATTCGGTAATTAAACCAATTAAAGGTTGTGATGTACGACGATTAAACTCGGTCGAAGTTGCCTCAGTCAAACCTGCTACATTACGCGCATACTCAATAACAGCGAGCTGCATTCCTAAACAAATGCCTAAATATGGGACGTTATTCTCGCGTGCATATTGGATTGCATTCATTTTGCCTTGCGTACCGCGCTCACCAAATCCACCTGGCACAAGGATCGCATCGACTTTTTTCAGCACGGCTAAATCTTCATTAGCCTGACCGACTTCAAGACTTTCTGCATCGATATAGTCAATCTTAACCTTAGTGCGATGGGTAATACCTGCATGCAGCAAGGCTTCATTTAGCGATTTATACGCATCTGGTAATTCAACATATTTACCAACCATCGCGATATGCACTTCACCGGTTGTATTCAACAGCGCATCGGTGACGACTTTCCAGTCTGACAAATCTGCCGGTGGATTATTCCAACCAAATTTCTCACAAATCAAATCATCCAATTTCTGATCATGAAAATTCTTAGGAATGAAGTAAATACTTGGCGAATCTTCAGCCAAAATAACAGCACGCTCTTCTACGTTAGTGAATAGCGAGATTTTACGGCGATTGTCTTCACCAATTGGATGGTCTGAGCGGCAAATCAAAATATCAGGTTGTAAACCAATTGAACGGAGCTCTTTCACAGAATGTTGCGTTGGCTTGGTTTTCGTTTCGCCCGCAGATGCAATATAAGGAACGAGTGTTAAATGCATAAGCAATGAATTGCGACTGCCCAGCTCAACACGCATTTGGCGCACAGCTTCCATAAACGGTAAGGATTCGATATCCCCTGCTGTCCCACCAATTTCAACAATAGCGACATCGTAGCCTTCGCCACCTGCATGAATACGATTTTTAATTTCATCGGTAATATGCGGAATCACTTGCACCGTTGCGCCAAGATAATCGCCACGACGTTCTTTTTGAATCACATCTGAATAAATACGACCTGATGTAAAGTTATTTTTTTTGGTCATACGTGAATGACGAAGGAAGCGCTCGTAATAACCTAAATCAAGGTCAGTTTCAGCACCATCTTCGGTGACAAACACTTCACCGTGCTGGAACGGACTCATCGTGCCTGGATCGACGTTGATATACGGATCCATTTTGGTCATGGTCACTTTTAAGCCACGTGCTTCAAGCAACGCGGCAACAGATGCGGCAGAGATGCCCTTTCCTAGCGAAGAAACCACACCGCCAGTCACAAAAATATACTTCGTCATCAAGCTCACTCTATCTGCCCCTACTTACGCTTTGTGACCGAGTCGGCTTCGCTTTATCAGCAAACACCGCACAACACGATTAAACACTCATCGGGCTGTATCAACATTTTAATCGGCAATTTTAACGGTCAAGGGTGGATAAAGCAAAGGCTTGAGAGAAGATATGTTGTTTTAGTGACAATTAAGTCTGTTGAAAAATACTTTCTAATCGGTTTATGGACATTGCAACCAAGCAATATCACAATAAAACTCATCGTTCATCATATCTACGGCGATGAATATATAAATATTCAATGCAATAAAAAAACCGCACTGCCGTTTGATAGTGCGGTTTTCAATTTTGAGAAGCGAACTGTCTAATGTTCACTTCTCAACCCCTATAAGCATCATGCTTCGTTATTTAAACGTGCAGAGCGCTTATTTTTGGAATGGGTAGTAGCGGAATGACACCATGAATACGTTCATGTTTGCTGTCGGAGCGATACCGTTCAAGCCAGAGAATGTATCAACAGTGGTATGCGAAAATTGCAAACCAGTCTGCATGTTACCCATTTGACCTTGGTAGAACTTATACCAGCCACCAACTGTCAACTGTTTAACTTGTGAGTCAGCACAAGTTGCACCATTAGCAGCGACTGCTGTACATCCAGAGTTGTTTGCACCGTATGCACCATAACCATAAGTACCGATTGCACCGTTATTTTGATCATCACGGCCAGCCTTATCCATACCTGCATAGGCATACAGGCTCAATGCTGGCATTGGGTGTGCAACTAAACCCAGAAGTGCTGAGGTAGAGTTAACAGCAGAGATTGTGCCATCTTGATGCGTTGTATAGTCTGCTAATTGTGAATCACCGTAACGACCAACACCTTTACCAGACAAGATGCTGCCTTGGAAGTCTAGGAATTTTGGTACGATTGGCATGATGAAGTTTGCACCAAAGCCTACTCCTGAACCTCGGCTGTTTGTACCAGCTGCTGCACCACCAACCGTTGGGTCTACACGGTCACGGAATTGACGTGCAATACCCAAAACTTCATAGTGACCAAAACCTGGATCAAGCGCGACCTTAGCAATCACATCAGGCATTGTATCTGTTGTATAGTTAG
>JASLFQ010000315.1 GCA_030150595.1 Aquirhabdus sp. | reverse complement strand
CGAACACATGCAGCCAAAATGTCTGCACGTGCTTTTTTTGGCAAATTTGGGGCAGGGGCTTCTTCGAGAACTTTCTGATGACGACGTTGAAGTGAGCAATCGCGATCATATAAATGAATCGCATGACCGGCGCCATCGCCTAAGACTTGAACTTCGACGTGACGTGGTGTGAGCAGAAAGCGCTCCATGTACACGGTTTCATCGTTAAACCACATCCGCGCTTCATTTTGTGCGGATTGAACCGCTTCAATAAGATCTTCTGATTTCAGCACAATTCGCATGCCACGACCACCACCACCAGAAGCGGCTTTGACGATCAGTGGAAAACCTATTTTCAGAGATTCGCCAATTGCATTGTCAGGGGTAATCGCTATGTTTGAACCAGGAACCGTAGGTACACCGCTTTTTATCATCGCGCTAATAGCGGATACTTTATTACCCATTAGGCGAATATGCTCGGGGCGTGGACCGATAAAGACTAAGCCTGCTTGTTCAATGGCGTCGGCAAAATCAGCATTTTCTGATAAAAAACCATAGCCAGGATGAATTGCATCCGCGCCAGTCAATTCAGCAGCAGTCAAAATGGCCTTAACATTCAAATAACTGTCTTTACTTGCGCTTGGACCGATACAGATGGCTTCATCGACGAAGCGTAAATGCATTAACTCGCTATCAGCAGTCGAGTAAACACCGACTGTTTTGATGCCTAGCGTACGACAAGCGCGCGCGATACGTAATGCGATCTCGCCGCGATTGGCAATCAGAATTTTACGTAAAAAAGGCTTTTCTGATGTAGTCACGTCAGAGGTATTAGCTTGATGCGACATTCGACTTAATCCTGTAAACGAATCAAAGACTGACCAAACTGAACGACATCGCCATTTTTAACGAGGATTTCAGCAACAACGCCGTCTTGTGTCGCTTCTACAGGATTCATGATTTTCATGGCTTCAATAATGCCAATTTGATCACCAACCTTAATTTTTTGACCGACTTTGACAAATGAGGCTTCGCCTGGATTCGGTGCTGCATAAAAAACGCCAACCATTGGTGAGGTTTCGATACGGCCTTGATAACTCGCTGATGGAGTAGCAGGTGGCGTTCTAGGTAGTATTGAAATCGTGTGTGGATCGCTCACACCTTTAGCAATGCGGCGTGTCAGGGCAATGGACTGATCGCCTTCTTTCACTTCAATTGCTTCTAAGTCTGATTCAATCATCACTTCAATCAGTTTCTTAATCTTACGAATGTCCATTGATATAGTCTCTATTAAAAAATTAAAGTTGTCGTCAAATCATTTGGCGTTGCCGTCATTCGCGGAGGATCATCTCAATTTAAGTTCAGCACGGCACTGGCAGCTTTTACAATTAGTGTTGTGAATCTGTAGTTTTTTGAACATTAAATGAGTTAATGATGTATTTCAAAGCGGCATCATACCCAGCCGCACCTAGACCGCTGATGACAGCAACGGCTTTATCGGCTAAAAAAGAATGGTGGCGAAAAGATTCACGGGCATAGACGTTCGATAAGTGAACTTCGATGAAAGGTTTCTCTGCTGCCAATAAAGCATCGCGTAAACCGATAGAAGTGTGTGTCAGTGCGCCAGCATTGATAATGACAAAACGTGTTCCATCTGTGCGAGCTTGATGGATCCGATCAATCAAGGCGCCTTCCCAATTGCTTTGTAAGTTTTCTAATGTGTATCCAGCAGTGTTCGCCTGCTTAGAGAGTGATGAATTAATATCATCTAATGTCGTATGTCCATATAATGTAGGCTCGCGATGTCCTAATAAATTAAGATTTGGACCATGTAGCACAAGAATATCGACCACGTACCGTACTCCTAAAGCCGTAAAAGGATTGCAGAGCAATCCAAGTCGCACTTTTTAACGATCAACAAGACCAAACCACCAAAATCGTAAAAAAATGTTTCAACAAAACTAATCTAAAAGACTTGTTGAGCAATTTTGCGAATTCAGTTAATTTGGAAAACTACTTCGAAATATGCTATTTAAGTTCATACTTTGCAAGGAAGATACGCAAATTCATAGAACGATGCAATGGGTAAAACGTTCATTTTGTTGCTAAGAAAGGTTATGATTATGGAAATATTCCGATACATTTTATATTTAAGTTTATTTCTCACTGGAATGCAGACGCATGCAGCGGTGCAAACCGTAAATCCAATCGTAAATCCAACACCATTTACTGCTGATTCAATTCAAATCCTGCATACATTATTTCATGCACAATATAGCTTACTGTTGATTTTATTGGTGATAGGCGTCATTTGGGGGCTATTGTGGCGGAGGCGTACACACATTGAGGATATTGGTTGGATTATTGTGATAATAACGCTCTCAATGGGCTTTGCATGCGTATTACTTCGTGTTAAGCTGGGGACGTGAATTGACCTTAATACTTAGGTCTTTTTATAATTTTTATAGGTTTGAACCGGAACTGCTGAATGATTCACAGAATGACAACGGAAATGAGCCCAGCTTTTGCTTCGTGTTTTCTTTGCGACCTTCAACACCGGACAAGCTTTTCTAGTTGTCTCGAACGAGGATTGCA
>JASLFQ010000267.1 GCA_030150595.1 Aquirhabdus sp. | reverse complement strand
AACACGTGAGTTGTGTATTCAACACAGTGAATTTGCTTAAAATCGGCTATGCTTAAGCTATCTTATCTTTTTTATACACTTTAGGCGTACATGAAAGTTTTTTTTGCACGTATTTCGCTAATTCTGTTGTCTTTATTTCTGGCGCTGCAGCTTTTAGTTTTTCTGTGCTTACTCTGGTGGCAGCATTTTCCTGTCAATCACTCAATGTTCATGCGTGAGTATCTATGGAGTGGTGATAAATCAACAATGCTTCAACATCAGAATGTGCCGTATTCGGATATTAGTATCCAGGTGAAACGCGCGCTTATTGCGGGTGAAGATGCTAAGTTTGTCTATCATCATGGATTTGATTGGGATGGTATCCGTGCGGCGCTGGCAAAAAATGATAAGAAAGGTCACGTTGTCGCTGGTGGATCGACCATTAGCCAACAGCTTGCTAAGAATTTATTTTTATCCAATGAACGTTCTTATTTGCGTAAAGGTGAGGAGGCGATTATCACGTGGATGATGGAGCGGATGTGGAGTAAAAAGCACATTCTTGAAGTGTATTTGAATGTGATTGAGTTTGGTGATGGGATTTATGGAATCGAAGCCGCGTCGCAATATTATTACGGTAAGCCTGCCTCCGAAATTAATCAAAGCGAAGCTGCGAAGTTAGCTGGGCTTGTACCCAATCCGATCTATTATGAGCAATATCCACATGATCGAAAAATGCTAAGACGGGTTGCGGTTATTCGACGATATATGGAGTATTCAGCAGTCCCATAAAAGTTTAAAAAGTCTTGTCTCACTAGTGGTTTAGTGATTAAGATCAGATAAGTGAGCGATATTCAATAAACTGTCATATTCCATCGTCACAATGCTAAAGATAGATAGAATTATTTGCTCAATATTTATTCTTTTCAAGAATTTAGGAATATCATGAATCAAGCTGCCCAAACGCCTTCTGAAATCGTCGAATATGACTCAAGTGTGCGCTATCTGAATCGTGATTTGTCGCTATTAGATTTTCATTTGCGTGTGCTTGAACAAGCGGTTGATCCGTTGAACCCAGTAATTGAGCGACTAGTATTTCTATTAATTTTCTCGCGCAATATGGACGAGTTTTTTGAAGTTCGCGTTGCTGGTCTGATGCAACAGCTCGGTTATAGTGATGACAGTACCACGCCAGATGGTATGCACCCATCCCAAGTTCTCGCCAAAATTTCAGAAATTGCTCATGCTGCAATTGAACGCCAGTATCGTATTCTGAATGAAGAAGTTTTACCTGCATTAGCAGAAGAAAATATTCGTTTCTTGCGTCGTGAAGAACTGACAGCTGATCAAGCGACTTGGGTACATCAGTATTTCCGTGAGCAAGTCTTACCTGTTTTAACACCAATTAGCTTGGATCCAGCGCATCCATTTCCACGTTTGGTGAATAAGAGCCTCAACTTCATTGTGACTTTGGATGGTAAAGACGCCTTTGGTCGTGATATTAAGTTTGCGATTGTTCCTGCGCCACGTTCATTGCCACGTGTCGTGCGTTTACCTGATCATTTGACGGGTGGTTTTGAACATCATGTGATGTTGTCTGCGATTATTCATGAGCATGTGAGTGACCTCTTTCCTGGTATGTCGGCAACAGGATGTCATCAATTCCGTGTCACACGTAATGCAGATTTAGAGTTTGATGAAGATGCAGAAGATGTCGCAAAAGCACTGAAAGGTGGTTTAAGTTCGCGTCGTTTTGGACGTGCAGTTCGCTTGGAAGTGACACATCATTGTCCTGATAATATCATCGAATATTTATTGCGCCGTTTTGGCTTAAACCAAACGCAATTATATCGAGTGAATGGCCCAGTGAACTTGGCGCGTCTATTATCAAATTTTAATCGTCCAAAAATGCGCTATAAATCATTTATTCCTGCGATGCCTCCAGCGCTACGAAATTCTGATGACATTTTTTCATCCATCAAAAAACAAGATATTCTGATTCACCATCCGTTTGAATCCTTTGCACCAGTGATTAATTTCTTGCGTGAAGCAGCGCGTGATCCACAAGTGCTTGCGATTAAACAAACGTTGTATCGTAGCGGTGCGGATTCTGAAATTGTACAGATTCTGGCGGATGCTGCACGTCAAGGTAAAGAAGTCACAGCAATTATCGAACTGCGTGCGCGTTTCGATGAAGAATCCAACATGGAAGTGGCGAATATTTTGCAAGAGGCGGGCGCTGTCGTCGTATATGGCATCGTCGGTTATAAAACCCATGCGAAAATGATTCTGGTTGTACGCCGTGAAGGTGACAAATTGACGCGTTATGTGCATTTAGGCACAGGTAACTACCACGCTGGCAATGCACGGATGTATACCGATTACGGTTTATTGTCTGCCAATCCACAACTTTCTGAAGACGTTCATAAAATCTTTCAAGAATTGACTGGAATGGGTAAAGCCGCGAAGTTGCAAAAACTCTTGCATGCACCTTTTACCTTACATCCGCAATTAATCGCGTATATCAATGAAGAAATTGAGTTTGCGAAGTCAGGTAAAGGTGGACATATCATTGTCAAAGTGAATGCGTTAACTGAACGTCACTTGATCGATGCTTTGTATAAAGCGTCGAATGCAGGCGTGAAAGTGGATCTGATCATTCGTTCAACATGCTGTTTACGTCCACAAGTGAAGGGCTTATCCGAAAATATCAAAGTCCGTTCAATCGTTGGTCGTTTCCTAGAGCATACACGGGTGTATTACTTTGGCAATGGCGGCGAGCCGAAAGTCTATTGCGCCAGTGCTGATTGGATGGATCGCAATTTGTTCTCCCGCGTGGAAGTCTGTTTCCCGATCGATAATGGTCACTTGCGTCGTCGCATCATTCAACAAGGTTTGCAGAATTATTTAGAGGATAATCAACAAGCTTGGGAACTTGATAGTCACGGTGTTTGGAATCGTGTGGTGCCAGCTGAAGGCGAAGAAATACATATGGCACAATCGATTTTGCTTGAGAAGTTGTCGCGCTGAGGTGTGCTTTTAGAGCACCACCATGTCAAAATGGCACGCTAATTCATCTAAACACAACAACTCAAACGTCAGCCTTTGCGAAGAGGTATTAAGCGTTTTGGTCAAATGCACCTGATCTTTACAGATAGCGACTATGCTGGCTCTGGTGCGCTGCGTCTGGCCGAAATTATTCGCGAGACGCTAGCGCGGCATCAGTTGTCCGCCAACACCAGTCAGTAACTGGTACTGTCAGCAGCGAGATAAGTCTCGATCCAGTTGGCGAACTCACTGGCCAGATGCCACTGGTGGCCATCGATCATGCCCTGCAACATCAGAATGGGGAATTCCACAATGAGGCGGATACGAAAGCCGCTACCCTCATTGCGCAGTTGGTGTCGTACCCCGCCGATGGGGAATCCATTTTTGAGACGTGCCACACCAGCAATCTGTAGCGGGAAGGTGGGGTCAACTGGTGCACGCAGACCGTCCTGATCGGCAGGATTCATAAAGAAGCGCGATGCCAATGGCATACTGCCCGTAGTCTCCACCACCTGCATGGTGCCATTGGCATCGGTATGCAGCAAATAATGATCTGGCGTAGCACCGAGCATGGCACGGTCATCATTGGCACGTCCAGTCGCCTCGAACCACGCCACGAACCGCTCAGCGCTGCCTTGGTCGACTACCAGTTCGGTAATACAAAAACGTCGCCCTCCACGGGACAATCGCGCCACCAACCCCGTCATGTGGTCGGAAATAGCGATTTCTCGTCTTAGTAGATGCATTAGTCCATCAGCTCCCAACTCAGCCTTGCGAGCCAGCAATTGCTGATGCAGCTTAGGTAGGTCTGTACTTACGGGCTTGACGCCTAGTTTTTTCAGCACCGTAAGCGCCCGCCGCTGCTCCCACGCCAGAACTTGGGAACGGGGCACTTCCCTGCCATTGATAAAGGTCTGTATAGTCGCGCTCATGGGATGGTCTCCTACGTTGTGTTTTTCGTTAAACGCAACTATAGTTGACTTAATAAACAATGTAAACCAAATTGGAAACTTATTAGATGAATGGTATGCCAGATGATCAGACGCAGGAGCCAAGCAAACTCCGTCGCCCTGGTGGACGTGCAGCGGAAGTAGTGACGGCGGTACACGCGGCCACCCTCGCGCTGCTGCAAGAGCAGGGTTATGAGCGTATGGAAATTCCAACCATTGCTGAACGGGCAGCAGTCCACAAAACCAGTATCTATCGCCGCTGGCCGAGCAAAGCTGAGCTGGTCATGGATGTCGCCTTGGCACAGATGCGTAACGAGGTACCACTGCCTGACACTGGCAGCCTGTACAGCGACCTCTCGGCT
>JASLFQ010000180.1 GCA_030150595.1 Aquirhabdus sp. | reverse complement strand
TTTCAACGCGTGGAGATCTAAGTCGAGAGATTCGCTCCAATACGGCAGCGAATACCAATTTAAACAACCTTCTTGCTGTTTAAAAAGAGGTGTAAGATGATCGATTGCTTGTTCGTAAGAGATATGTTGCGATTCAGCCCAAGCATTAATGACGGCTTCGCGCCAAAAGAAGTTATCAAATGCAAGATCCAGTAACGTGCCATCCATATCGAACATGACAATATCAATTTGATTCCATGCAACACTGATTGTCATGACAACATTTTTCCTTTATGCGTACGCAAGTTTTTGTGTAAATATGCGTATATAGGTCAATAATCAACTTTCTTCTTTAATAAAACGAGAAGCTTATATCTGTACGGACATATCGTTATGAATCAGAACAGCTTCCAATCTACAAATGCGCTATCTGCATTAGATTTTGCACATTTATTGACAGCAATTATCCAGATTACCCAGCAAACGGGCGAGTTACTGACGGTATTTTATAATAATCATTTGCAAAGCTCTATCGATATTCAAACAAAGGATGATACATCGCCTGTGACTGCTGCAGATATGGCAGCACATGATTTAATTGAGTCAGCATTGCAGGCATTAACGCCTGATATTCCAGTATTGTCTGAAGAGTCTGCTGACGTCACAGATCGTCGTCAATGGTCGCGATTTTGGTTGGTTGATCCTCTTGATGGCACGCGTGAGTTTATTAAAAAAACAGGTGAATTTACGGTCAACATCGCTTTGGTTGAAGCGGGACAAGTATTACTGGGCGTGATTGGTGTGCCGCTTAAAAAACAAGTTTATGTCGCAAGTAATAATCTCGCTTCACAGACTAACCAACCTAAACAGGCGTATCGCATTGATGCAGATGGTAGTCAACATACGTTATTGGAGCATCGTGTCCAAGGTAAAAAACTAAATACTGCCATGTCGCGTAATTCATCGCGTCCGCAATATGCTGAATATCAACATCAACTCACGCAAGCTGGTTTTGAGTTCAATACGATTAATGCTGGAAGTGCTTATAAGTTCTGCTTAATGGTCGATGGTGGGATTGACCTATACCCAAGATTGCATCCGACTTCGGAGTGGGATACGGCATCGGGACAATGTTTACTTGAAGTTTTAGGTGGGGCTTTAGTTGATTTGAATGGGCGACCGTTTATATACAATCAGCGAAAAGAGTTATTGAATGGACCGTTCATTGCGGTTGTTGATCGTGAATTGCTTCCAGCTGTTTTGCCGAAAGTATTTACGGCAGATGAAAGTTATTTTAAATGATTATGTAGGGGCAAACCCTTGTGGTTGCCCTAAGATTTGTTTGAGGGCACCCAAAAGGGGAGCCCCTAGATGATGGGTTTTATCAGATTTTTATTTTTAGGTTATCAGTTTGGTATGAGTAATCGCGGGAATCAAACATTCTGAATCTGGCCAAGATAGTGCATTTCGACCTGTTTAATTAAATCTGACCATACTGGATTCGGTGTCCAAATTTCATGCATCAGGGCTTGTGCTTCGGATTCATCCATCATTAAATGATAGATACGATAGAGGTAAATCAGACTGGAAACGCGCATATTTTTGGCGCAATGCAACCAAATTTTTTGATGTTCTAATGATTTCAGTAAATCTAAAACACGTAATGCTTGAGCATAAGTCGGACGGTCAAAGAGTAGAGGGACGTTGATATAGTCCATTCCTAGTTCAAGCACGCGACGATCTTCGCCTGCTAAAACATTAGTTGCATCAGTCAATGCAAGATTAATTACGACCTCAAATCCTGCTTTTGCGATTAACTCAAACTCATCAAAACTGGGCTGTCCTGATGTCGCAAGATTCTCATTTATAAACTGAAAAGCCAAAATATGAGACAGTGCAGAATCATCTTGCATTGTTTTCATATTTTGGCTTTCGTTCATGATCGCTCTCTTTCAAGTACTCTTTTAGCGAGTCGGCAATACATCCTTCAATGCATTATGCATTTCCAAGAGTGCTTGTTCTGTGGTTTCCCAATCAATGCAGCCATCGGTGACAGATTGACCATAAACCAACTGTGACAAGTCTGCTGGAATATCCTGACGTCCACCTTTGATATGACTTTCAACCATCAAACCAACGATTGATTTATTACCATCAATGATTTGGTTGGTGATGTTTTTCAATACTAATGGCTGCAAGTACGGGTCTTTGTTTGAGTTGGCATGACTAGCGTCAATCATGATTTTGCCGCTGACTTTTGCTTTCGCTAGAGCGGCTTCAACTGAAGCAACTGCAGTTGAGTCATAGTTTGGCTTACCAGCACCACCGCGAAGAACAACGTGTGCGTATGGATTGCCTTTAGTACGAATGACTGCAACTTGACCATCGCCATTTAGACCTAGAAAGCTATGTCCAGATGCAACTGCTTGCATCGCATTAATCGCAACAGTCATACCGCCATCTGTGCCGTTTTTGAAGCCAACAGGTGAGGACAAACCAGAAGACATTTCGCGGTGAGTTTGGCTTTCAGTCGTGCGTGCGCCGATGGCTGACCAGCTAATCAAGTCTTGTAAATATTGTGGTGAATTTGGATCGAGCGCTTCAGTTGCGCAAGGTAAACCTTGTTCATTGAGTGACAATAAGAGCTCGCGACCCATGCGTAAACCTTTTTCGACATTGAATGAATCATTCATGTCTGGATCGTTAATCAGACCTTTCCAACCGACTGTCGTACGTGGTTTTTCAAAGTACACACGCATGACGAGGTATAACGTATCTTTGACTTGTTCAGCGAGCACTTTTAGACGATTTGCATAATCATGTGCGGCTTTTGGGTCGTGAATTGAGCAAGGGCCAATGACGACAAATAGACGTGGATCTGTACCATCCAAAATATTACGAACGGTTTGGCGACCAGACAATACGGTTGCTTTGGCCTTATCCGATAATGGAAGTTCAGCTTTGAGTTCAGCAGGAGTGACTAGCAGCTCAATTGCTGCAATGTTAATGTCTTCAACTTGATCGTCTACTGCATTTGTTGCCTGATTTGTTGCTTGGATTGCCACGGCTTTTTCACCAAAAAATTAATAATTACCCTAACCGCTAAGGATGAGGGCAAGTCAGTATGAGTACAAGGGATTGATGGTAAAAAATCGCTCGAATTGAGCGATTTTTGGGCAAATAAAAATTATTTCGTCCGAATCAACACACATGTGGATTAGCTGCCCACTTTCGCATTGCTAATCGCTGCGACGGGTTGTGTGGCTGCTTGTGTGACTGGGTGACTTTTTTCTTTAGCTGGATTCGCGATAAAGTTAATACCAAGTAGGAGTAATGTCACACCGAGAAGGCGGCGAATATGGTGTTCTGGCAGTTTTGAACTAATCAAGGTACCCACAATAATTGCTGGAATTGCACCAATGAGCAAAAATGTGAGCATGTGAAAATCAACATTTCCAGAGAATAAATGCCCAAGTCCCGCAACCAATGTTAATAAAACCGCATGAACGACATCGGAGCCAATAATTCGAATCATAGGTAGATTTGGGAATAACAAAACCAATGCCATAACACCAAAAGCACCTGCGCCAACCGAAGACAGCGTCACAAAAACACCCAAGACTACGCCCATGATAATGACAAGCGGTTTGTTTCTTAATAATGCTTTTGCCTGAACATTTTGAGCTTCTTGACTGTCAGGGTCATGCAGGTGATGTCTGGCTTCTGTTGTCATTCCGCGACGTTTTGCAAAGAATTGTTCAATTGGTGTACGGAATAGAATTGATATTCCTGTGAGCACCAACATGAAGCCAAGAACCATTGTGAGCAGTTTTTTATATTCATTGGCTGAACTAAAAAAATGATGCAGAGCCCAAGTTGTTCCTAGCGATGCTGGAATGCTACCGATTGATAGAAAAATAACGATTGGCCAAACAATATTGAGTTTTTTTGCGTGAACCATTGAGCCACAAAATTTGGAAATTGACGCATACAGCAAATCTGTGCCAATTGCGATTTGAGGTGCAATGCCCATGATACTGATGAGAATGGGCGTCATGAGTGAGCCACCACCAACGCCAGTCACGCCAACACAAAAGCCAACAAAGAGTCCAGCGAGAATAAAATAAAAATCAGTCATAGTGAAAATATTAATAACTTTATCGAAAATATGGCAAAAGGTTAGGCTTATTCGCTTTGCTTTACAATTGATTAAAAATGGATAGCTTATGAATTTATTGCATATAGAAATATCAACAATGATTTCAGAGATTAATATGCTGTTAAATGTTGAGAGCTTATTCGGCAATGCTAAACTAAGAGATAAATATTTGTTGGATTGAACAGCATGATGTCACAGGCGAGCGTGTTGACGATTGGAATGGTGGCTGGGGAGTTGTCGGGTGACACTTTGGGCGCCGATCTGATTCGTGAAATAAAAAAAATACATCCTGATGTGAAATTCATTGGAATTGGTGGACCGCAAATGCAAGCAGAAGGGCTTAAAAGCTTGTATCCACTTGAGCGTTTATCGTTATTTGGTTTGTTTGAGGTGTTGGGTCGTTTGCCTGAATTATTCAAAATTCGTGACGGTTTGATTGATACCTTTGAAAAAGAAAAAATCGATTTATTTATTGGTGTTGACGCGCCAGATTTTAATTTACGTGTTTCTAAACAACTCAAAGAAAAAAACATAAAAACTGTGCAATACGTTAGTCCTTCAGTCTGGGCTTGGCGACAAGGGCGTGTGGTTGGAATTCGTGCTGCAGTGGATATGGTGTTGTGCATACTTCCTTTTGAAGTTGATTTTTATACGAAACATGATGTAAAAGCAGTATTTGTAGGTCATCCACTTGCGCGTACTTTACCGCTCAATCATCAAGTTGCTGATGGAAAACAGGCGCTTGGTATTGATGTGAATCAAACTACGGTTGGTATATTGCCAGGCAGTCGTTCCAGTGAAGTCGCGCAAGTTGGCGGTATTTTGCTGGAAAGTGCGGCGCGATTACTCAAGCAGTTTCCCAATTTACGCTTCATGATTCCTGCGGCAAATGGTGCGCGGCTTGCACAAATTAAAAGTCTAGTCGCTGAACAATCCGAGAATATACAACAAGCGATTCAAGTATTGGAGCCTGACGAGAAAGGCGCGCTTGCAGGTGCTACTGGACGTCGTGTTATGGCGGCAAGTGATGTTGTGATGTTGGCGTCAGGCACGGCTGCGCTTGAGGCTTTATTACTCGGTCGTCCAATGGTCGTAGTGGGTCGTGTGCATTGGCTGACATACTTGTTTGTGCGTTGGATGATTAAGATTCCCTACCTTTCATTACCTAATATTCTTGCAGGTTGGATGATCTCACCAGAACTGATTCAATCACGAGCAACGGTCAATAATGTTGTGACTGAAATGACGCCATTATTAGCTGATCCAACATTTAGTTCAGGTGCTTGGAAAACCCAGCATGATGAGCTTTGTAGTATTCATACACGTTTGCAGAGTGAAAATGTGAGTTCAGCAGCAGCGGCGGTGTTGTCATTGTTAGAAGAAGGAAATAGCAATGCCACTGTTTAGTCAAGGATTGGAAAATCAGCAACAACAAGGCATTTTGGTGTGTTCTGCACAAGCGATTGTTGTGCCGCATCTAGTTTGTATTGCAGGTGTCGATGAGGCGGGGCGTGGGCCTTTGGTCGGCTCTGTGGTTGCAGCGGCGGTGATTTTAGATCCTGAACGTCCGATTGAAGGCATTAATGATTCAAAGAAATTGACAGAAAAACAACGTCATCGTTTGTTTGATTTGATTGTGGCAAATGCTGCGGCGTATTGTATTGCTGAGGCGACGCCCGCCGAGATTGATGAGTTGAATATTCTGCACGCAACAATGCTTGCAATGCGCCGAGCCATTCATGGTTTGCCAGTTGTACCGCGTCTTGCATTAATTGATGGCAATCGTTGTCCTGATGCCAACGTGCCGTGCCAAGCGATTGTCGGTGGTGATGCTTTGGAAATTAGCATTGGTGCGGCGAGTATTTTGGCGAAGGTCACACGTGATCGTCAGCTTGAGGCGTTAGATGTGGTACATCCGCAATATGGTTTTGCGAAGCATAAAGGTTATCCAACGGCAGCGCATGTGGCGGCACTGATGACACATGGGGCGATAGATGATCATCGTCGTTCCTTTAAGCCAGTACGAGATGCGTTGGAGAAGTTTGCAACCTAGGCGTTCAATTAAAGATCACAATCTTGACATGTCAAATACTTCAGATTATCTTACCTTGATCTTACTAATTTTTTTTATAGAGGATTCTTTTCATGGAAACCACAAGGCTTTCAAGTAAAGGGCAAGTGATTATTCCCAAAAATATTCGCAGTACGCGGCATTGGGAAGCTGGGCTTGAGTTGGATGTTATCGACACCAGCGAAGGCGTGTTGCTTAAACCGAAAG
>JASLFQ010000177.1 GCA_030150595.1 Aquirhabdus sp. | reverse complement strand
CAGAATCAATCGTGGACAATAAAGCCAAAAATCCGTAGAATATCCACCTAATCTCAAACGAGCAGACTAGAAGGCATAGATTTTCAAAATAAGCCTTCCCTTTTGGCGCGTCTTGTACATAAACAAGGCAACAGCGCTGATTGGTCACAGTAACTGCTCGTTTTTTACAACCGCAATTTAGCATTGCCGTCATTCGTGGATGCAATTGGGGATGCTCTTGAAGCAAAGCCAGAATCGGAGGTTAGACTTGTACACGCCCGCCATATTAGCCCTAGCAGATGGAACCATTTTTCATGGTAAATCCATTGGTGCAGATGGACTCACCTCTGGTGAAATCGTTTTCAATACAGCCATGACTGGCTATCAAGAAATCCTCACCGATCCAAGTTATGCGCAGCAAATCGTTACGCTGACTTATCCTCATATTGGTAACACAGGCATTAATGCCGAAGACTGTGAATCAGGTCGTATCAGCAAAGTCTGGGCGGCAGGTTTAGTCATTCGTGATTTGCCACTGATGGCGAGTAACTTCCGCTCGACACAGTCTCTCGATGAATATTTAAAAGCCAATAACATTGTGGCGATTGCAGACATTGATACGCGTAAATTGACGCGTCTTCTGCGTACGACTGGCGCACAAAGCAGTGCCATTCTGACAGGTAAAGATGCAACACCTGAAGCGGCGCTTGCTGCGGCACGTAGTTTTGCGGGCATCGACGGCGTGGATTTAGCAAAAGTTTGTTGCGATCCAAAAGGCTTTGAGTGGACTTCAGGTTCTTGGCAGTTGAATAAAGGTTTCTCACCTTTGACTAATGAACAATTCCATGTGGTTGCATACGATTACGGCGTCAAAACCAATATTTTGAGAATGCTGGTTGATCGTGGTTGCCGCCTGACTGTTGTTCCTGCGGAAACGACTGCTGCTGCTGTATTAGCAATGAACCCAGATGGCGTTTTCCTATCGAACGGTCCTGGTGATCCAGCGGCATGTACCTACGCAATTGAAGCCGTGCGTACAATCGTTGAAACCACAGATTTACCAGTTTTCGGCATTTGCTTAGGTCATCAATTACTTGGTCTGGCGATGGGCGCAAAAACTGTCAAAATGAAATTCGGTCATCATGGTGCGAACCATCCTGTACAGGATATTGATCGCAATGTTGTGATGATTACCAGCCAAAACCACGGTTTTGCGGTGGATGAAGCAACATTACCTGCGACTTTGCGTGTCACACATCGTTCACTGTTTGACGGCTCGAACCAAGGCATCCATCACAACAGTAAACCAGTATTTAGCTTCCAAGGTCACCCTGAAGCAAGTCCTGGGCCACATGATTGTGCGCCATTATTTAATCACTTTATTGACTTGATGCAAGCTCACGCTGCAACCAAAAAAGGAGCTTAAATCATGCCAAAACGTACCGACATAAAAAGCATTCTCATTATTGGCGCTGGACCGATCGTGATTGGTCAAGCGTGTGAGTTTGACTACTCAGGCGCACAAGCATGTAAAGCCCTGCGTGAAGAAGGCTATCGCGTTATTTTGGTCAACTCAAATCCTGCGACCATCATGACTGATCCATCGATGGCGGATTCGACGTATATCGAACCAATCACATGGCAGACTGTTGCACAAATCATTGAAAAAGAACGTCCAGATGCAGTCCTCCCAACCATGGGAGGTCAAACTGCACTGAACTGTGCGCTCGCACTGGATGCCAATGGCATTCTGGAAAAATTCAATGTCGAGTTGATTGGCGCAAGCAAAGACGCCATCGAAATGGCAGAAGATCGCAAACTGTTCGACCAAGCGATGCGTCGTATTGGCCTTGAATGTCCACGCGCAGCAGTTGCGGGCGACATGGAAGAAGCATTCAAAATCCAAGCGGACATGGGCTTTCCATGTATCATCCGTCCGTCATTCACCATGGGTGGTTCAGGCGGCGGGATTGCGTACAATCGCGAAGAGTTTATCGAAATCTGCGAACGCGGTTTTGACCTCTCGCCGACTAAACAATTGCTCATTGATGAGTCATTGATCGGTTGGAAAGAATACGAAATGGAAGTTGTTCGTGACAAAAACGACAACTGCATTATCGTCTGTGCGATTGAAAACTTTGACCCAATGGGCGTGCACACAGGTGACTCGATCACTGTTGCGCCTGCACAAACATTGACCGACAAAGAATATCAATTGATGCGTAATGCATCGATCGCTGTATTGCGTGAAATTGGTGTGGAAACAGGCGGCTCAAACGTTCAGTTTGGTATCAGCCCAGTTGATGGTCGTATGGTCGTCATCGAAATGAATCCACGCGTGTCACGTTCATCAGCATTGGCATCAAAAGCAACGGGCTTCCCGATTGCGAAAATCGCGGCGAAACTTGCTGTTGGATTCACCCTCGATGAGTTGAAAAACGACATCACAGGTGGCGCAACGCCAGCAAGCTTTGAACCATCTATCGACTATGTCGTGACTAAGATTCCGCGCTTCAACTTTGAAAAATTCCCACAAGCGGATGCTGTGCTGACCACGCAAATGAAGTCAGTTGGCGAAGTGATGGCGATTGGTCGTACCTTCCAAGAATCAGTGCAGAAAGCACTTCGTGGATTGGAAGTTGGCGTTGATGGTTTCACACCAAAAATTCCACTCGGCACAGAAGATGCGTTAGACAAACTACGCCTTGAATTGAAAGTTCCAGGTGCAGAGCGTATTTGGTACATTGCAGATGCGTTCCGTCATGGTATGAGCTTAGAACAAGTTCACGAATACACAGCAATTGATAAATGGTTTTTGATCCAAATCGAAGACATTATCAAAACTGAACAGGAAGTCCAGCAACTCGGTTTTGGTGGCTTAACCGTAGAAAACGTGCGTCACTTCAAGCGGAAGGGTTTGTCCGATCTACGCCTCGCAACGCTGCTTGGTATTTCGCAAAAACAATTGCGTAAACAACGCTGGACGCTTGGTGTGCATCCAGTTTTCAAGCGCGTTGATACCTGTGCGGCGGAATTTGAAACCAGCACCGCGTACATGTATTCAACCTATGAAGAAGAATGCGAAGCAAATCCATCGACTCGTGACAAAATCATGGTACTCGGCGGCGGGCCTAACCGTATTGGTCAAGGCATCGAATTCGACTATTGCTGCGTTCATGCGGCACTGGCAATGCGCGATGATGGCTATGAAACCATCATGGTTAACTGTAATCCTGAAACCGTTTCGACTGATTATGACACCTCAGATCGTTTGTACTTTGAACCCGTCACGCTTGAAGACGTGCTCGAAATTGCACGTATTGAAAAACCGAAAGGCGTGATCGTGCAGTACGGTGGTCAAACTCCATTGAAACTGGCACGTGCGCTAGAAGAAGCTGGCGTTCCAATCATCGGTACATCACCAGATGCGATTGACCGTGCTGAAGATCGTGAACGTTTCCAGCAAATGGTCATTCGCCTGAACCTGTTGCAACCACCAAACCGTATCGTGAAAAGCGCGGAAGAAGGTTTACTTGCAGCAGCTCAAGTTGGTTATCCACTCGTTGTTCGTCCGTCATACGTCCTTGGTGGTCGTGCGATGGAAATCGTCTACAACGAAGATGAGCTGAAACGCTATTTGCGCGAAGCAGTACAAGCGTCAAACGAAGCAC
>JASLFQ010000135.1 GCA_030150595.1 Aquirhabdus sp. | reverse complement strand
ACAGCCTAGTGGGTGCACGCCTAAAACACCTGAATGCGTTGGATGACTTTGTATTTCTACAGTAAATCCTAACGTTGTGATGGCCGTTTTCAGTTTTTGCTCAAAAGCAGCTGGTGAAACTTTGTGATCAATACACGATTTAATATCAATTGAAATTTGTACGTCTGACATCATGTCGGCTCTATCGTAAATGAGTTAAAGATTTTGCCAGATTTCATCACGCTAGAAAATAGGTTTTTATTCAATGAATCTCTGTCATTCCATAACTCATGACAATCATGCGAGCAGGCTTATGCCTCTTTGGGATAAGACCAGATCATGATACGTCTCAAGAAATCAGATTAAACGTTAATCTGTCCGACACAAGAATTGAGGGGTTCATCAACTTTGCATATACTCCAAACCAATAGATTCAAAAAATAGGAAAACAAGATATGTCTCGTGCATTGATGCAGCCTGTTAATGATGCAGTCATCAATGTCTCTTCCTTGCGCCGCGCCGTGCCAATTGAAATCGTTGGCAACTCGCCTGCCCTGCAACAAATTCAAAAGCTGATTGATCGTATTGCCCAGACCGATCACCATTTGCTTGTCTGTGGCCCAACGGGTTCAGGCAAAGAAGCCATTGCGCGTAGCGCACATACCAGCAGTCAACGCAATGACGAACCGTTTATTGACGTGAATTGCGGTGCGATTCCTGAAAATTTATTTGAATCCGAATTATTTGGCCATGTGAAAGGTGCTTTTACTGGCGCAACAGAGCATCACTCTGGTTTTCTGCAAGAAGTGGGCAAAGGTACGCTTTTCCTCGATGAAATCGGCGACCTACCCTTAGCCTTACAACCGAAACTGCTCCGTGTTTTGGAAACGCGTAGCTTTAAGCCAGTTGGTTCAAGTAAATCGCAACCATTCAACGGGCGCATTGTCGCGGCAACACATCGTGACTTGCTGACGATGGTTAAAGATGGGCTTTTTCGCGAAGACCTATACTATCGTTTATCCGTCTTTGTATTGAACCTACCTAGTCTTGACCAACGTAAAGATGATATTCCCGCGTTGGTAGCACATTTCGCCTCGCGCCAACCCAAAAAATTAACCTTCACCGAAGATGCGTTATTCATGCTCTCGCAACAGCGGTGGCCAGGTAATATCCGTCAATTACGCAATATTATTGATCGGATTGGGGTGTTGGCGGACGATCCTCATATTGATGTCACACAACTCGCTCTTTATTTAGAGCCAATGTCTGCTCCTCATTCAAAGTCCGATATCAATAGTATCGATTCAAATCTTGATCTAATCGAAAACCTACTCAACCTCGCCAGTGGCGACAAAATATCATTTGTACAAGATATGCTGATTGATCATACCTTGGAACGATACAAAGGCAATAAATCCGCCGCAGCGAACTTTCTGGGCATTGGTCGTAAGTCGATTGAGCATCGTCTAAAAATCCGAGAACAAGGTAATCTCAAAGCCACAATTCTACTGGATCGTGGTAAACAGCATGTGGACGCGTCTGAGTTCCGCGAAGCGATTCTCGTCTTGCGTAATTGTCTGGATGATCACTCACACTTACTCTCCGATCTCAATAAATTTGAGGCGTATCGTCTACTTGGCACCAGCTTGCGCAGTATCAACGGTTGGCTTTGCAGCGAATCACAAGAATGCTATGAAGCTGCATTCAGAGTGGGTAGTACCTGCTGTGGTGCACTCGAATTATCCACGCTGCAATTCGGTATTTGGTCGACGCAATTGACGAAGCTCGAATTGAGCAAAGCCCGTAATACTGCACAAGACATGCTGATTCGAGCACAAAATATTGCCCATCAAGAAACACTGGATGAAGCACATCTGGCATTGGCCAATACACTGTTCTGGTTGGGACATTATGAGGAAACTCTGGCCTGTCTGGATCGTAGCGGTTTGCTTGAGGCCACACACACGGATGGTCATATCGGTTCGCAAGGATTTGACATGTCCGCGATGGCTCTCATTTTTCACGGGTTAGCGGCCTTCCAACATGGTGAATTTGATGTGGCACGTCACGCCATGGAAATGCTACGAATCCGCGCATTCAGCCCAGATAATCATGCCTTTAATAAAGCAATGAAACTTCAAGGTGCTGCATGGTTGGCTTGTCTATTTGAAGAAATAGACAAAACAGGCGAATTAGGCAGCATGCTGGAGTCAATATCACAAACAAACGGGTTTGCCCTGTATCAAGGGGTTGGTCAGATTTTCCGCGGCTGTTATTTAGGCTTTCAAGGACAGCATGCTGAAGCAGTTGATGTGATTCAACACGGCTATAAAGACTACATGGTGCGTAACGGCGGCGTGATATTCCATTCTATTCAGGCATGGCATCAGGGTGAAATGCTCTTGCGAATGGGCGATGCAGAAACCTGTCATGCCATGATCGAACACGCGATTGACACGGCGCTTGAGCAACAAGAACGTGCTTACTTAGGTGAGCTATTTGTGATCCGCGCTCGCGCACAATGGGCACTCGGTAAATTAGAAAATGCCGAACAAGAACTTCGCAGTGCCATGTCTACCGCACTCGCGCTTGGTTCAGTCCCCGCCCGAATCGCCGCTTCGTATCATCTTGCAAAGCTCATGTGTGAGACCAATCGATCAACACAGGCGATTGAAACGCTTAAACGCGGTCTCAAAGGCACAGATCAGATGAAAACTTGTCCAACACTGGATCGCGCAATAATTTTACTTGAGGAATTACAAAAAACGAGCACCCATTAGCACCACAAACCACCCTTAGCGAATACAGCTAGTTAACAATCACCGTTCAAGGAGGAACTTATGGCATTTGAATTAACTCAAGCGGATCTGGAGCCGTTACTGCTCGGCGGCGCATTCTTTGGCAGCGGTGGCGGCGGGACAGTGACTTCCGCACGCAATCTCAGTAAATCCTTCAAAAAAGGAAAATATTACCCCACCAATAAATTCCGAGTGGTTTCAGTAGATGAAGCGACTGAAGGTGAGACTGTCATGGTTTCCTATATGGGTGCGCCTGAAGCCCTCGATAAAACGCAATATCCTCTTGGGCCAGTCGAAGCCGTAAAACAAGTTCAAGAAAAACTCGCATCTCAAGGACGTAAACTAGCTTATGTCGTTTCACCAGAAAGCGGCGCCGTGGGATTTGTCGTTGCAGGGCTTGTTGCCGCTAAGCTTGGACTTGCTGTCATCGATGCCGATGGCGCGGGTCGTGCAGTTCCTTCCCTTCCAATGCTGACTTACGCCGCCGCTGAAATTAGTCCACGTCCAACCTTTCTCGTCAGTCAAGGTGGATTGGCAGTCGAGCTGAACGTTACTCCAAAAAGTGGAGCAGATGGCGATCATAGCCACCAACAGGATGTCTCCACGATTGTGGAACAAATGCTACGTCCGATTTTGCAAGATCAGGACTTCAATGAGTTTGGTGGTTTAGCAATGTGGGTCATGACCCCGAAAACCCTGCAAAAAGCCCTTCCCATTCGTGGCACCATATCTCGCGCACTCGCATTTGGTCGTGAAATTCAAAAAGGCAAACTTAAAACCGCCAAGACCGTCATTCAATATCTTGCCAAAAATTGTGACATTCAAGCAAAAGCCATCTCCGAACCCAGTAAACTCACCGCTGCTAATGTGGACACTACAGGCGGCTTTGATCTAGGTAAAATCACCTTGAACTCAAAAAAAGACACCTATACCGTCCTCTATCAAAATGAATCCTTAATGGCATGGGACAACAAGAAAAGCCATCCTATCGTACTTGCACCAGACAGCATCTCTTATTTCGTCGAAGGTGAGGGACAATCGATCTACACGAATGGAGATCTCGTACTCGCTAATAATCAGATTAATCCAGACATCAAAGATCGCACAGTTGTTTTGCTGGCATGGCAAGCTGATTCTGAACTGACAAAACCTAAAGGGCTTATTTTAGAAAGCTTCCAGACACTACTTGCGAGCATTGGATATCTTGGTCCCTATATCCCTGTGGGACAGCTTGAGTGAAACGATCATTTCTCAATCTAAATATTTCAATTCAAATATGATTTGAATATTAAACAAACAAACGATCTTCACCTAATCCTGACATCAGAATGCCTCCATGACGGAGGCATTCTTTTTTGTATAAAAATACAGCATAGTGGACAAATTTCTCCACTCATTTTCGAAGTATTGGCTAATTTTATCCAATTTATAGCCGCAAAAACTCTTTAGTTTTAATTAACTATTAAATTACAAATATTTAACAGAATGGCATGCGCATTGCAAAGTTAGACACAAGCACAACAAATACAAAGTGCATTGAAACACATGGGAAAAATATTGCGTTCTCGATGACACAAACCATGCGAAACGGCAATTGGAGGAGGAGCGCGTGTATATCGCGATTGAAGGATTAAAAGGCACTGGAAAGTCGACATTAGTGCGACTCTTACAGTCGTGGCTCTCTGCAAAAGGCATCGACTTTGACCTACTATGTCCAAATCAAGCAATGCCCAAAGATCATTGGCTAGAAAAGAAGGCTCTACTTCCTGAATTTTCCGAGCGCGATGGATTTAACGAATTACTATATACCACACGTGCGCACTACCATAAGCAACACGCTGATTTTCAAAAACAACTGATCCTTGGCGATCAAAGTATTTTTAGTCATATCGTAGCACGTTGGCATCGTGCTGCTCTTGTTGGCATGAAGAGCTATGTCAACCAAAATCGGCGCGAATACAATCTCCCTTGGCCCGACCATGTAGTGATGCTTTCTCTGCCCATTGAGACGCTACGCAACAGATTAATCTCCACTGAAAAGCATGATCAGGATTTGAGTGGAGATACAGATGACTTAATTCAGCAGCTCAATGCTGCACATCATGCATTTTTAGAAATAGAGCAAAATGCAAAATTTCTAGGCTTTGGGCATGTGAAATGGCACCACGTTGATGCTAACCAGCCATTGAATGACCTCATTGAATGTATTGGTTCACAGATCGTTGTGCAGCTTAATGCAACTTCATCTCCCAAAGCACTCAATCAGGTTCCCTTAACTGCTATATGGTCATAACACTGTGATCGCATGAGTCCAGTACTGACTTGAGAATCACCGCGTTACAAGCTTAATAATAACAATAAATAAGAATAAGAAATATCATCTCCATTGGTGCCGAGTCGCTCATTCGGGCTCGGCACCTTATATTTTCAGCAAGTATCATCGTGTAAAAAAGAAAATTAATCAGATTTTGCTCTTGTCCGAACCAGACAAATGGATCAATGATTCGTCAAAAATCCATCACTCCAGATCATCGAGAAAATCAAAAGTCGGAATGAAGAATAAACATCCAGTGATCGGTGTACTAAAATCCAGTAACCGATCAGCATGCCCCTGCTTATCGCCTAAAAACATATTTTCCAGCATTTGCCGTGTTGTGGCGAAAGAGCGTGCGTAACCGATAAAGAATGTTCCGTACTCCCCTTCTGCTGGATTAGAAAAAGGCATGTTCGCCCGAACAATTTTGAGTTCATTACCGTCAGCATCATAAGCTTTGCTCACCACATTATGTGCAGTCGGCGGTTTTACTGAATCATCTAACTCTTTGTCATTAAACTTTCTGCGACCGATTACTTTCTCTTGTTGTTCATCCGTGAGGTCAGACCATTTATCCATATTGTGCAAATATTTCTGGATAAATGCATAACTTCCCCCTGCAAACTTAGCATCTTCACTGCCGACGTACGCATAACCTTTGGCAATCACCGTTTCAGGATTTTCCGTTCCATCTACAAACCCAAGAATCGCACGGCCATCAAAATAACGAAATCCTTTCGTCTCGCTAATGCAATGTGTCACCTCTTTTAGCGCTTGATGAATGATGGAGCCTAACTCATAACAAATAGCAACGTTGTTCGCCCTGATATGAAAAAACAAATCGCCTTCAGTTGACACCGCAGTATGCTTTTTTCCTTTGATCTCTTGAAACTCGGTGAGTTCCTTCGGCTTGCCCGCTTTCGGAAATAACTGATCCCATGCTTTAGAACCAAAGCCTAAAACAGCACCAAAATTCGCATCAGGAAAACGATTATTGAGACTTCGGACTAAGGCAGAAAAATTGGCACAGAACTCTGTAATCGTATCTATCGATGTTGCGCATTCATTGATTCCTAGCACAATAAACAAGGCATTTTCACTGGAAAGATTATGAATAACAGGCTGTAATCTTTGAGTAGTTTCCATATTCTTATCATGCTCCGTTTATCATTTAATGTATGGATCAAAATGCTGATCAAAATAAGTCTGTGTCATTTGTATATAGCACAAAATCATTGCCGCGACAAAAACTTGCGAGCGTTAGTCCCGCCGCTTTTGCCATTTGAATCGCCATGCTGGTTGGTGCAGAAATACTAGCCAGCAAGCCAATATTGAGCTGGGCACATTTTCGAATCAGTTCATAACTGGCTCGGCTGGTCATGACAATAAAACCTGAAGAAACATCACAATGGTTCTGTGCAAGACAGCCCAATAGTTTGTCTAATGCGTTATGCCTGCCCACATCTTCAAATAACTCAACAATTCCGCCATCGACCACCCAAGCTGCCGCATGTGCGCCCCCAGTTATCTGGGTAATATTTTGCTTAGCTTCTAATTTGGAAACAGCACTAGGAATTTGCATTAACCAGTCTGCACGGGCTTTAGATGTGACTTGCGGTAAAGGCGTATGAAATTGCTGCAAACTTTCAATTCCACACAGTCCACACCCTGTACGCCCCACCATCATACGACGATGTTCTTTCAACGCTGCAAAGGCACTGTTGGTAATGGTCATATCAATTTGGACACCCAATTCGGTCTGGTGAATATCCAGTGAATACAGCTCTTTTAGATTCGACAGAATCCCTTCGGATAAGCTAAAGCCCTTTGCAAAAACATCTAAATCAGTCGGCGTCGCCATCATCACGGCATGGGATATGCCGTTATAAACGAGCGCAACAGGAAGTTCACACACCACTTGATCCACTGCTCGGGTGGATTGATGGTCATGAAAACGATCTACAGCAACCTGTTCAATGCCAAGTGGCGATATGAATACCTTTGGTGTCGGATACTCGAGGTCATCTCTGCAAGGAGGCAATGTTTCAGAGAGATTACCCATGAACAGACTCTGGTTTTACAGCTTGCGACTCCACCGCTTCCGCAAGATTAAAGTGCTCTGGCGCTGATCCACGATGCAGAATCACAGGAATGCTTTTTGAAGCAGGAATCATCGCGCGCTTGTCATGACTACTCAGCGCAACCAGAGGGTTGGTTTCAGGATAATACGCAGCCAGACTACCGCGTGGAATGTTATAAGGCACAATGCGGAAACTCTGTACGACACGCTTGACTTGATCTGGGTAAATGCTTTCGATGTCGACCCATTGATCTGCTGCCAGTCCTGCTGCCTGCATATCGTCGTTGTTCATAAACAAGACACGGCGCTGACCAAAGACACCACGATAGCGATCATCTAATCCATAAATCGTAGTGTTGTATTGATCATGAGAACGCATGGTCATCAGCGTATAAGTTTGATCCTTAAATTGCGCAGCATAGGCATATTCTTGATCAAAATAGACGTCTTTGATCGGCGTCATAAAAAAGCCTGCTTTACCACTTGGCGTGTGCCAGACATGTTCATTCGCGGGATGCTGTAAGTGGAATCCACCTGGTGGATAAACACGGGCATTGAAATCATGAAATTCGTCAAAAACTTCAGCAATCGCATCGCGGATGCGATCATAACTTTCCACATACCAGCTCCACTTGATCGTGCTATCAGGCAATACCGCTTCAGCAAGGCGTGCCACAATTGCAGGTTCAGAAAGTAGATTGGGCGAAGCGGGTGTATTTCTGCTCGCAGAAAGATGGACATTACTCATTGAATCTTCGACAGAGACCGCCTGCGGGCCATGTACCTGCATATCGATTTCGGTACGACCCAAACAAGGCAAGATCAGTGCATCCTGACCACAGATCAGATGGCTACGATTCAGTTTAGTGCCGACATGTGCGGTCAAGGCACAACGACGCAGCGCTGCTTGCGTATACGTTGAATCAGGTGTTGCAACAGCAAAATTGCCGCCCATGGCAAAGAATACTTTGACCTGACCTTCCGCCATCGCCTTAATGGTCTCAACGACGCCAAGACCTTGAGTACGTGGTGATTTCATCCCAAAGACACGATCCAGACTATCTAGTATTTTAGGCGACGGATGCTCATGAATACCCATGGTGCGGTCACCTTGCACATTGCTATGCCCGCGTACTGGACAGGCACCTGCGCCTGGCCGTCCGATATGACCACGAGCTAATAGTAAATTAGCAAGCATATGGACATTTGCCACGCCATTGCGATTTTGGGTAATACCCATCCCCCAGCAAAAGATAACGCGTTCAGCATCACAGAACATCTGTGCAAGTGTCTTTAATTGATCAGGCGGCAAGCCCGTATGGTCATGAATAAGCGACCAAGGAGTTTGCTCGACTTCAGCAAGCATCGCCGCAAAGCCTTGGGTATTTTGGTCAATAAAGGCATGATCGAATAGGCTCGGCTTACCCGCAGCCAGCGCCTCTAAATCCCATTCGCATAAATGCTTCATCATGCCCATGAGCACAGCATAATCACCGCCCACCTTGGGCTGAAAATAATTGCTACTGATGCGCGTACTGCCATTGGTCATCATCTCAATCGGACTTTGCGGATCTTGGAAGCGCTCTAGCCCGCGTTCTTTCAGCGGGTTAATCGAAATGATTTTGGCACCGCGCCTGGAGACCTCGCGCAAGGTACTCAGCATACGCGGATGATTAGTACCTGGATTCTGACCAAAGATGAAGACTGCATCAGCAAGTTCAAAATCATCTAGCGTGACAGTCCCTTTACCCATTCCAAGTGATTCTGCCAGCGCAAAACTCGTGGTCTCATGACACATATTGGAGCAATCAGGGAAATTATTAGTGCCGAAGCTGCGTACAAATAACTGGTATAAGAATGCAGCCTCGTTGCTGGTACGACCTGAAGTATAAAACGCCGCTTGATTAGGATTATCAAGTGCATGCAAATGCCGCGCAATAATGCCAAAAGCTTCATCCCACGGTATCGGTACATAATGATCTGTCTCGGGATCATAGCGCAGCGGATCAGTCAGTCGACCTTGTTGCTCGAGGAAGTAGTCACTTTGTTCAGACAACCAACTGACGCTATGCTCGGCAAAAAACTCAGGTGGCACACGCTTACTTGTGGCTTCAAAGGCAATGGCTTTCGCCCCATTTTCACAAAAATTGACCATCTGCGTGTGCTTTTTCTCAGGCCATGCACAGCCGGGACAGTCGAAACCAGTGGGCTGATTGATATTCAGGAGAGTGATTGCGCCTTTTTTGATGATCCCTTGTTGTGTCAAATTACGCGCGACACTGAGCAAAGCGCCCCAACCAGCAGCAGGATGAGTATAATTTTCGATTTTGCCGAATTGATGATTCATAGATGTATGTTGTTGATGGGCATCTATGCTCTTGCGGTCATCTTTATTGTCCATTTTCATCAACCTTCTATCAGTTACTGTTCATTTCGATATCGTTCAACATCATCCAATATGTGATTAAACCTATATGGCTCATCTGCTATTTTATGAGTACATTGACAGATTTAGCGATTTCAAAAATTAGATCCAAGTATTTACTTTTTAGCATTTTAAGACTTTTCAATGGTTCTATTTTTATGCCTATTAATGATCTTAGTAAAGTAAAAAGACGTTCGAATTTATAAAAAAGTTGTATCTAAAGATGGCTTTGTTGTACAAATAAAATAATGATTTAGCCTACGATCAAGATCAATGGCTGAATCACCTCAGTTAAATCTTGCCAACTGTAGTGACTCAGTACTTTGTATATTTTTATTATGCTAGATTTCCACCATTTCAAAATCTAATTTAGCCACGCCACAATCTGGACACACCCAACGTTCTGGAATGTCTTCCCAGCGTGTACCTGCCGCAATGCCATCCATTGGCCATCCTTCCGTTTCATCGTAAATCAAACCACAAACAATGCATTGATACTTTTTCATATCACCCTCTATTCAGACAAAGAACCGACTGACCGCTATTAATCAGTCTAAAATTTACTCTTGGAGACCTGAAATCAGGCCTCTGCACTCACGTTATATTTTTCAAATAAATGCGCTTTTGCTTCTGGGTACATATTGGCTTTATTTAATTCACCTTTGTAATGATCAACAACTCGTTGATCCATAATGCTAAACCACCACTTCGGAAACAGTGCCGGCAGAATCATCGAACCATACCCGCTAGGTAATTGCGGTGCATCTTCAAAATGTCTCAACGCTTGAAAACTTCGCGTTGGGTTTGCATGATGATCAGAGTGGCGCTGTAGTTGGTATAAAAATAAATTGGTGACCACATTGTTATTATTCCAGCTGTGTTCAGGCATGGTTCTGGCGTAATTACCATTGCCTAAATCTTCGCGTTTCAAACCATAATGTTCAACATAATTAATGATTTCAAACAGCGTAATGCCGTAAAGAGATTGCGTCGCCAAAAATGGAATGGTGCGTTTACCAAAAATTGAAATCAATCCTCCGTGAAAGGTCGCCGAAGCCAGCCAGCCATGGATCAACTCATTGTGTATAGACCAGAATTTTTGATCTTTGCGTGCAAGACGTCTCGTTTCAATCTCAATCGCAGATTTAAAACTCCCAATCACAGTTCGCGGTAAGAACTTCCAAAAGGACTCGCCCATTTTTGATGAGGCTGGATCTTCTGGCGTCGCGACGCGGCGATGATGCCCATAAGGATGCTCCACTCTGAAATGGTTATATCCTGTGGGTGCTAAGGCTAAATGAGATAGATAGTGATCGACTTTGCTATGTTTATGACTGAGTTCATGTGCGGTGTTAATTGCAACACCATTGACGACACCCAGTAAGCTTCCGAGCAATATCTGATCGACCAGAGGCGTACTTTTACGACTGGCTAAATAAGCCCCATAGATATTTGCTGCATATTGCAAAGGGATATAGAGCTTCACAATCGTCGAATAATAAGGATCATCCTCTAATTGTTTAACGGCTGAACTCGGTGGATTTTCTTTGTCATCACCAATCAGCTTATCTAAAGCAGGAATGATTGCATGAAGTAAAACGGGGCCAAAACCAGCGCATATCTTACGAGTCAATTTTGGTCCAAACTGGTAACCAGCCATCGCAGCAATACTGATGACAGGAATTGAGGGTCCAAGTAGCCATAACAGCCTTTTCTTATCTACATATTTAGTGGTCTTTTGTTTATTGCTATTCTGATTGTCGAATACAGCTTCTTGAATTAATGCGCTCATAATAACCTCAGCAACCAACAGTATGAATGGTGAGGTTAGTATCTTTTTATCACGCGCCTCATACTTGTCATTTATTGACATAATATTGTCATTTTAAGACAATCAATGAACCATATAAGAAGTTCTCGAGTTATGAAAATCAATATCCCTGAAATCCCAGCAAGGTACTATTTGTACCTGGGAGAGGTATTAGAGCGAGAAAAGATTAATTTTAAAGACGTTTTAGCATCGGCCAATATCGACTACGAACTTCTGATACAACCTAACTCGCTGCTCACATTAGAGCAAGTTGAACGCTTAATTGCAGCGGTTTTCCAGGTATCGCAGCGAAGTGATATTGCCGTTGAACTCGGCAAATCTTTAAAGCTGACATCACATGCGATTTTAGGTTATGGCATTCTGACCAGCCCCACGATTGAAGTGGCGATGCGCTTAGTTGCACGGTATTTTCGGCTCATCATGCCGACTTTTCGTATGCAATATCGACAAGATGACCAGCAGATTAACTTTGTTATCCAACCCATCGTGTCCATGAGTCCGCAAACTTTAGTGTTTCATATCGAAGCAATTGCTGTCGCGTTCCATTTCGTATTGCGTGATTTATTAGAACAACGAATGCCGAAGTACGATATCTATTTTTCAATTCCTGAACCTGTTCACGTCGTGCGCTATCATGAATTAAAAGAAGCCCATTGCCACTTTTCATGGGAAGTCACACCTGGCATCAGATTGAGACTTCCGGCCGAAATTGGTCAACACGCATTAGCGCTTGCTGACCCCTATTCGTTGCAAATGGTTGAAAATCGTTGCCGAGATCAGATTCGACATTTCATGACTAATGGGAAAATTGTTGATTGGGTCAGCATGATGTTGCGTGAGTCTAGCGATGGCATCGCAACGCTGAGTGATTTAGCAAATCTATTAAACCTATCTGCTCGAACGCTTGATCGGTATCTAAAAAATGGAGGGGTTGGATTTCGTCAACTTTCACAAAAAATACGCCATGAAAAAGCAATAGAGATGCTTACAGACCCTCAGCTGACCGCGACTCAAATTGCTTATGAGTTGGGATATTCAGATCTGGCTAACTTTACTCGTGCATTTAAAGCAATCGCTAAAGTAGGACCACATGAATTTCGGATGGGATTAAACCCTAGTCAAAATGGGACTTAAACTAAAAATAGCCAATAGGTGCATAAAACTTCTTAGAACAATAAAAAAGCCCTGAAGCATTTCGCTAAAGGGCTTTTTTATTTTTTCAAACTAGAATTTTGATGCCGAGAGCCGGACTCGTCACCCTAGCTTGATAAAGCCGCCACCTTCCGCGCATTGTGTAGTTTTTTATAGCTGTCGATCAGGCGCAGATGCCGATCCAGCCCCTCCAGTTTCATACTCGTAGGCGTTAAACCGTAAAAGCGCACGCTACCGTCCACAGAACCCAGTACTGCGTCCATCCGCGCGTCTCCAAACATGCGGCGGAAATTGACCGCATAATCAGCAAGCTCTAGCTCGTCATCCAACTGCACCTCGAGCACCACATTCAAGCACTGATAAAACAATCCCCGCTCAACCGTGTTGGTGTTGTACTGTAGAAAGGTTTCCACCAGCTCTTTCGCCTCTTCGAATTGCTGCAAGGCAAGACGAATCAGCAGCTTCAACTCTAGAATCGTGAGCTGCCCCCAAACTGTATTGTCGTCAAATTCGATGCCGATCAATGTTTTGATTTCGGTGTAATCATCGAGTTCACTGTCATCTAAACGTTCAACCAATGCCTTGAGGCTGGCATCGTCCAAGCGATGCAAGTTCAAAACATCTTCGCGGAACGCTAGTGCTTTGTTGGTATTATCCCAGATCAAATCCTCGACCAGATAAATTTCCGAATAATCGGGTACCAAAATGCGGCAAGCCGTTGCGCCTAAATGCTCATACACCGCCATGTACACTTCTTTGCCCATCTCTTCGAGAATGCCGAACAGTGCCGCAGCTTCCTCAGTATTAGGATCACTCCCCCAACCTGAAAAATCCCACTCTACAAACTTGAAATCAGATTTAGCACTGAAAAAACGCCACGACACCACACCGCTGGAATCGATAAAATGTTCTACAAAGTTATTTGGCTCAGTCACTGCATGACTTTCGAAGGTCGGCGGCGGTAAATCGTTTAAGCCTTCCAAACTGCGACCTTGCAGTAATTCAGTCAGACTGCGTTCCAGTGCTATTTCCAAACTTGGGTGTGCTCCAAACGAGGCAAATACACCGCCCGTCCGTGGGTTCATTAAAGTGACGCACATCACGGGATACTTCCCGCCCAGCGAAGCATCCTTGACCAACACTGGAAAGCCTTGCTCCTCCAACGCCTGAATACCCGCTAGAATGCTTGGATATTTTTCCAACACTGCTTGCGGGACATCGGGCAGCGCCAATTCGCCTTCCAGAATTTCACGCTTCACCACACGTTCAAAAATCTCCGACAAACACTGCACCTGAGCTTCCACCAGTGTATTACCCGCGCTCATGCCATTGCTGAGGAACAGATTTTCGATCAGGTTAGACGGGAAATACACCACTTCGCCGTCCGACTGGCGCACAAACGGCAGCGAGCAAATGCCCCGCTGCATATTGCCCGAGTTAGTGTCAATCAAATGCGAGCCACGAAGCTCATCTTCTGGGTTGTAAATCTCAAGGCAGTATTCATCGAGAAGGCCTTTCGGTAGTGCATCAGCAGCATCTGGCTTAAACCATTTTTCATCTGGGTAATGTACAAATGGGCTATTTGCGATATCTTCGCCCCAAAACTGGTCGTTATAGAAGAAGTTACAGTTTAAGCGCTCAATAAACTCGCCCAGCGCCGACGCCAGCGCGCTCTCTTTGGTTGAGCCCTTGCCGTTGGTAAAACACATCGGCGAATGCGCATCACGGATATGCAACGACCACACATTAGGCACAATATTGCGCCACGAAGCGATTTCAATCTTCATACCCAAGTTGGCCAAAATTGCCGACATATTGGCGATGGTTTCTTCTAGTGGTAAGTCCTTGCCCGCAATATAAGTCGCTCCTGACTCCGAATTCGGTATCAGTAATGCCTGTGCATCGGCATCGAGATTTTCAACTTCTTCGATGACAAATTCTGGCCCAGCCTGTATCACCTTTTTGACAGTACAGCGATCAATAGAGCGCAAAATACCTTGACGGTCTTTGTCGGAAATGTCGGCGGGTAACTCAATTTGAATTTTAAAAATCTGCTTGTAGCGGTTTTCTGGATCGACAATGTTGTTCTGTGACAGGCGAATGTTATCGGTAGAAATGTCACGCGCTGCGCAGTATGCTTTCACAAAGTAAGCTGCACATAACGCCGATGAAGCGAGAAAATAGTCGAACGGCCCTGGCGCTGAACCATCGCCCTTGTAGCGAATCGGCTGATCAGCAATCACTGAGAAATCATCGAACTTCGCTTCTTGTCGAAGGTTATCGAGATAATTGACTTTGATTTCCATGCTGGCACCTAATAGGGCGCGAGGTTGGGCGCCAGTAAATCAAAAAAGCCCCTAGTGTAATTCACTAAGGGCTTTTTGAGTTCTTTCGAACTAGAATCTTGGTGCCGAGGGTCGGACTCGAACCGACACGTCATCTCTGACAGTGGATTTTGAGTCCACCGCGTCTACCAATTTCACCACCCCGGCAAGAATGATGTTGCAGGCGCACATCATACCGTCAAAGATTTTTGTGTCAAGCCTTTCTCCTGTTTGGATGCAAAATTTGTTATGATGCGCCGCCTTTATTGAACTGTTTGTCTATTTCGTATGCAACTTGCTGATTTTCACTACCATCTCCCTGAAGAACTGATTGCGCGTTACCCATTGGCGGGTCGGAGTGATTCACGCCTCCTTTGTCTATCAAAGGATAGGAACACAACTGATCGTCTGATGATTGATTTACCTGACTTGCTCAATGCAGGCGATTTATTGGTTTTGAATGACACACGCGTGATCAAAGCGCGATTGCATGGCGTGCGTCCGAGTGGCGGTGCGGTGGAAGTTTTGGTGGAGCGCGTGGTCGATACACACACTGCCCTCGCCCATGTGCGTGCGAGCAACTCACCGAAGACTGGAACAATATTGAGTTTGGCAAAGGGGCAAATCAGTGCGACGGTTCAAGGTCGCCAAGAGAACTTATACAAGCTCACCTTTGACCAGCCCGTTTTAGCGGCGCTTGAGCAGTTTGGTGCTTTACCGATTCCGCCGTATTTTAATCGTCCTGCTGATGAATCAGATGAAACGCGTTATCAAACCGTTTTTCATGATCCTGAAAAATCTGCCAGCGTGGCTGCGCCGACTGCGGGTTTGCACATTGATGAAGCCTTACTTGAGCGATTGCATGCGCGTGGTGTGAAGACTGCATTTGTGACGTTGCATGTCGGTGCTGGCACATTCCAGCCTGTACGCACGGAAAATATTAAGGAACACATCATGCACGCGGAATGGGGCGAAGTGCCTGAAGCGACCGTGCAAGCAGTGAATGCAACCAAGCAAAATGGCGGCAAAGTGATTGCGGTTGGCACAACGGCAACGCGCGCCTTAGAAAGTGCTGCACGTGCACATAATGGCGTATTGCAAGCGTGGTCAGGCGAAACGGATATTTTCATTTATCCGGGTTATCGTTTTGCAGTGATTGATCGATTAATGACGAATTTTCATTTGCCTGAATCGACCTTGCTGATGCTCGTTTCTGCATTGGCTGGACGCGACCGTATGATGGCGGCGTATCAACATGCTATTGACCAGAAATATCGTTTTTTTAGTTATGGCGATGCCATGCTGATTGATCGTGTTGATCCATAAAAAGCAATCAACAGCTCAATCTCACCACTTTTATTGAATGATGTATTAATGATGGAATCCAAATTCATGACTGCTGAAGCCAACACATCCAACAGTTCATCAAAAGACGGTATCTTTGAGAGCCGTATTTTTGAAAAGCTTGCTCAAGATGGGCTTGCACGTCGTGGACGCGTAACATTGGCACATGGTGTTGTTGAAACGCCCGCATTTATGCCCGTCGGCACGTATGGTACGGTCAAGGGCATGTTGCCGCGTGACATTGAAGACATTGGCGCGCATATCATTTTGGGTAATACCTTCCATTTGTATTTACGCCCTGGACTTGAAGTGATTCAAGCACACGGCGGTTTACATCAATTTATGAAATGGGACAAACCGATTCTGACTGATTCGGGCGGTTTTCAAGTCTTCAGTTTAGGCGCCAAAATTAAAGAAGAAGGCGTGACCTTCCGCTCCCCAATTGATGGTTCAAAAGTATTTCTCTCGCCTGAGAAGTCGATGGAAATTCAGAAAATATTGAACTCTGACATTGTCATGATTTTTGATGAATGTACGCCATATCCTGCAACGTACAGCGAAGCGCGTATGTCATTGCAATTGTCCTTGCGCTGGGCGAAACGTTGTAAGGTCGCGCATGAAGGTAATCCAAATGCGTTATTCGGCATCGTGCAAGGTGGGATGTATCCAGAATTGCGTGAAGAATCACTGGCTGGATTGACCGAAATTGGTTTTGATGGCTATGCGATTGGTGGGTTGTCGGTGGGCGAGCCTAAAGAAGAGATGATTAAGATTCTCGACTATCTGCCGCGTCGCCTGCCTGCTGATAAGCCACGCTATTTAATGGGTGTAGGAAAACCAGAAGACATCGTTGAAGCGGTACGTCGTGGGATTGATATGTTTGACTGTGTGATGCCAACGCGGAATGCGCGGAATGGACATTACTTTATTCATGAAGGGATTGTCCGTATTCGCAACAGCCAATACCGCCACGACATGCGCCCGTTAGATGCACATTGCGATTGCTATACCTGTAAGAATTTTACGCGCTCGTATCTATATCATTTGGATAAAACAGGCGAAATGCTTGGCGCGATGCTCGGGACTATTCATAACTTGGCGTATTACCAAACGCTGATGCAAGGCTTACGCGGCGCGATTGAGCAAGGTCAACTTGAACAATTTGTTGCGGAGTTTTATGCGGCGAAAAGTTTACCTGTGCCAGAGATAGCTGCGAATTAAGTTTTTGAATTCACCTAAATAAAAAACCCGCGCAATGCGGGTTTTTATCCAACTAGACCATGATCACGAAATTAGCTTTTAGCAGCCATTTTCATTGCCATTGGTGCAGCAGCAACACAAGTACCGCCTTTGTGTTTAGGGCCAGTACCACCTTCCAAATGTTTACCTTTTGGACATGCACTTGCAGCGCCAGCACTTAGAGCAAAAGCAATCGCAGTAGTCACAACTAATAGCTTTTTCATGTAAATCCATTCCTATGAAATTAAAAGATTAAGTCTCATCAAGCACAGCAACCACATCATTAACCTATGACTACATGATAATTCTGTCAATAGCTTAGCAGTAATAAATATAAATAGTTTTGTACATTTAATCGGCAACTTTTGTGGATTGCAGCAACCAGCGGAAAACCAAAACAGCCGTCATTGCACCGAATATTTGCATCACGATAAATCCCAATGAATCTGAAGGACGGATTCCTGCAAAAGTATTAGTCAATGTTCTCGCCAACGTTACCGCTGGATTTGCAAATGAAGTCGAAGCCGTAAACCAATACGCCGCTGTAATATAAGCCGCTACAGCGGCAGGAGTCGTCTCGTGATTGCTACGCGATGTTGAAATAATGACTGCAAGCAATCCAAAAGTAGCAACAAACTCACTCCACCACTGTGACCCACCTGTTCTGACATGCTGAGATAATTCAATCAAAGGTGCGGCAAACATCAGATGTGCTACAACAACGCCTAAAACCGCACCCACTATCTGAACAACGACATACAACCCTGCTTCATGCCAGCTGATATGTTTTTCCATCGCGGCATATAAACTGACGGCAGGATTAAAATGCGCCCCCGAAATCGGCCCAAAAACTAAGATCAAAGCAAACAACCCCGCACCTGTTGCTAATGAGTTCGCCAATAAAGCCAAACCAACGCTACCGCCAGCCAACTTCTCCCCCATAATGCCCGAACCCACGACAACGGCTAACAGAAAAGCCGTACCTAGAAGTTCCGCAATCAAACGACGATTTAATGAAATATGATGCATTATTCGTCACTCTCGCCGATGGCATCCAGAGCATTCATCAATTCTTCTTGGCTTAACGTCTCAATCGAAAGGTTAACCAGTTTTTGAATCTTCTGACGAATCAATGCAAAGGTATGTGCAAATGCTTGGCGTTTTTCTTCGTCCGATCCATTCACATGTGATGGATCTTCAAAGCCCCAATGCACTTTAATCGGCGTTCCGCGCCACAGCGGGCATGACTCACCTGCTGCGCTGTCACACACGGTAATCACGATGTCCATTTTTGGTGATTCTGGTTGCGAGAATTCATCCCAGCTTTTGCTGCGGACATTTTCCATTGGATAACCAATGGATTGTGCTTGTTCAGCAGCAAAAGGATTCACATGACCTGTGGGCTGGCTTCCTGCACTGTAGGCATAGAAGCGACCTTTGCCCAGCACGTTAATCAGTGCTTCGCTCATAATACTGCGTGCGGAATTTCCTGTGCAGAGGACGAGAACGTTGGTGGTCTTTGGAAGATTGTGTTTGTGACTCATGATAGACACTCTGTTTTGGTTAACGAAGTACACGTTGGCGTCACCACTTCACACGCCACACCTTCACAACAATTTTCAGTCAGATATGCCAGCAAACCATTCATCGTCGGATAATTCGCCACATAAATGACAAAACGCCCCTGCTGCGTCGCAGTCACCAAATCAGCATTCGCCAATTCTTTCAAATGAAAAGACAACGACGACGGTGCAATTTGCAACATCTCGCCAATCTTTCCTGCGGGCAATCCCGCCTCGCCTGCCTGTACCAATGCACGAAAAATCGTAAGCCGCGACTCGTGCGCAAGCGCCGACAATGCGGCAATTGCAGGTTTCATATTCATGCTTACATTTACCATTATTTCCATATTTCAAATATAGTCGAAATAATAAATTTGAGCAATTCATTCCTTTCTACATAAAGTTCTCGTTATCTTTATTAACAACAAATTCTTATCAATCTTAATGATAAGCCATTCCGAAATTACTCATGCGCTGTGCACTAATTCGTGTTCAATTCATTCGATGACAGGCGTATGATCGATTCATGCTACGAACCTTACATTTTATATTGTTGGTGAAAAAATTATTGCTTGTGAAATCGTTGAACTGAAAAATGCTGCTGACTAAAAGTACAATTAAATCATAGCAGCGTTTTCATTAATCACGGTTCCTTGCGCGCGAATTCTTAGCCTTGTAGAGGACGTTGTAATGGATGCTCTGATTCTTAGTCGGATTCAGTTTGCGTTAAATATGAGTTTTCATATTTTGTTTCCCACCATCTCCATTGCCCTATGTTGGGTGCTGTTGTTCTTCCGTTATCGCTGGATTAAAACTCGCTTACAATCATGGCTCATTGCCTATCGGTTCTGGACGAAAGTCTTTGCGCTGACCTTTGCCTTGGGCGTCGTCAGTGGCATCACGATGAGTTTCCAATTTGGCACCAATTGGCCAGGTTATATGGAGCGCGTCGGCAATATCGCCGGACCTTTGCTCAGCTATGAAATCATGACTGCGTTTTTCTTGGAAGCGACCTTCCTCGGTGTCATGTTATTTGGTCATAACCGAGTGAGTGAACGTGTCCACCTCTTTGCGACCTTCATGGTGACGCTGGGCACAACCCTATCTGCGTTTTGGATTCTCGCGCTCAACTCGTGGATGCAAACACCGCAAGGTTATAGTGTCGATAGCCAAGGCGTCTATCACGTGGTCAGCTGGCTACAAGTGATCTTTAATCCATCGTTTCCTTACCGTTTTGTGCACATGGTCACTGCGTCATTTCTAACTGTGTCGTTCTTATTATGTGGTCTAAGTGCATGGCAAATC
>JASLFQ010000050.1 GCA_030150595.1 Aquirhabdus sp. | reverse complement strand
CCCAAGTACCTTCAACTCAAAAGAAGTCTGTTCCGCTGTCAGTTTTTTTACCCAATATGCCAATTGAGAAAGACGCAGCTCATGTCCTCCATGCATTGCATCATAATCAAGTAACTGCTCACGTCCACACGCATCGGAGAAACGCTTAGTCAGCACACCTTGACCACGAGCCAAGTGAGCCCATGACACATGAGCCAAAGACTCACCTGCTATGAATGTGCGTAAATCATCAAACTCATCTTGTCCCGCAACACGCGTAACAACATCGTCTTCATCACTACTCAAAGTTCTTTGCCCATGTAAAATGCCCTCTATCGGTTCGGGCGAAATCCATGCGGGTTCACTGAACCGGACATAAGTCCATGCACGTAGAATTCCTAAAGGATAGACTGTTGAGATACCAAGCCTTGGTGGCAAAAACCGCCCGCGTTTTGGTGTAGCGAGCTTAAACGTGATTAATGTTGCTCGATCTAATTGTTGGAGAATACGTGTCTCGCCATCCCACTCTAACTTGATTTGATGTGGACTACTGCGCCCCTTCGGCGTAAGTCTAATTCGATATTCAGTATATGTTCCGGCTTCACTATCTGAAGCATCAATCGCTTCAAGCAACAAGCCTGATAAATTATTAAACGTATGATGCATCACGACAACAAGCACACTGCCGAGAAAAAAGCATAATCCTAGAATCAAGTTATTTGCGTAATTGATGCCTGCTATAAAAATAGCCAGCATCATAAAAACATACAAGCCACCTTCCTTACTTAAAAAAATAAAGACCTGTCTTTGTGTGAGGCGAATTTGTTTAACAGGCGGCAAACGTCGATTTTGCCAATCTCGAAATCTTGAATTGAACCATCCTTGAGATGTTTGCACAGCCATCAAAAATCCATTGATATCTAGTTGCTTGATTAAAAACCTTTAAACCACCACAGCAACCTGCTTTAACACTTGCTGTGCAGGCGACACACCACTGACTACACCGCCCAATCGATGATCTGCAACCGCAGCAAAGACAGCTTGAACATCTTCAGGAATAACGTAACTACGTCCAGCGACAAATGCATACGCTTGTGCCGCTCGCTTCAGTGCCAAAACACCACGTGTCGATAAGCCCACATGCTGACGTGACTCACGTGTCTTTGCCACTAACCGCTGTAAATAATCCAATACAGGCGTTGCAACGTGAACTTGCGGCAGACTGTCTTGCCATGCCAGTAGCATATCTTGGTCTAACAACGGTTGCATTTGCGCTAGCATTTGTCTGCGATCCAATCCCAGCAACAAATCACGCTCAGCTTGCTCCGACGGATAACCCAACGATAAACACATTAAGAATCGATCAAGCTGTGATTCGGGCAATGGATAAGTACCAGCCTGCTGAAAAGGATTTTGCGTTGCAATCACAAAAAATGGCTGAGGCAATGGTCGTGTTTGACCATCTTGAGACACTTGACGCTCTTCCATGGCTTCGAGCAATGCACTTTGTGTTTTTGGACTGGTACGATTGATTTCATCAGCTAAGAGCACTTGCGTAAAAATCGGACCAGCTCGAAATTCAAAACCCTGTTTCTCTGGATTGAAAATTGAAAAACCTAAAATATCTGACGGCAACATATCACTCGTAAACTGCACACGACGATAAGTCAGCCCTAAACCACGCGCCAAACTCTCTGCGAGTGTGGTTTTCCCCATGCCAGGCAAATCCTGTAGCAGCAAATGTCCACCCGCGAGTAAACACGTCAGGGATAATTTAATTTGTTCAGGTTTATCCAGAATAATATGGCGTAATGCAGTCAATGCTGCATCAATTTTTGGACGTGCTGATTGAATCAAAGTATTCACCACGGACACATCAGAACTTGTAGATGGTTGTGAAGATAATGATGCATTGCTTGGACTTAATGTCACGACGTAAACATCCTGATTGTTTTTGATAAAAGTTTTGGCAAGCTTTTGGCAAAGATATGCGTTGTAGTCTAACTGAAAACCATCGACATACAACAAGTAGACCATGACTTCAATGATCAAATCGAAGGTGCAGGAACATGCTCCGATCATATCGTTCGACAATAAAAAAACACGCTACTTCAAAGTAACGTGTTTCTTTTGACGCTATTAAAAGATCATGCAATCAAAGCCTGTCTAAAAAATTATTCAATTCTTAAACCCGCTCTTCGTGGAATATTGTCTCGTAGAATAACCACTTCCACGACACCTGCCTTAGGCAATGATTTTTGTGCCAACAAGAATGCTGCCAAATTTGGTGTCGGACGATTATTCAAACGGGTAATCACATCACCCGCCTGAAGCTGTGCATGATCAGCAATCCCATCTGAATCGACCGAATCAACAACTACACCTTTAGCAGCTGCGTCAGCACTCTCTTTATCATTCATTTCACGCGCCTTTAAGCCAAGGACATTCGCACTATCATTGACGCCACCATTTGCAGCCTTTTCTTCTGCATCCTGATCAGCAGTTGCTGCTTTGAGTTTTGGATTGAGTGTCAATCGTTTACCATCGCGTTGAATACCAATCGCAACAACCGTATTTGGACGTGTACGGTTGATCACATTGACTAAATCAGATGCACGAGAAATGGATTGGTCATTAAAAGAAAGAATAATATCCCCCTCCTTAATCCCCACTGCACTCGCCGCCGAGTTAGGGGAAACCTTAACCACGAGCGCCCCTTCAGGTTTCGGTAAGTGATAAACCTCTGCCAAATTACGATCAATATCTTGCGGATAAACACCCAAGTATGCGCGTGAGACTTTGCCACCATTCTTCAACTGATCAGCAACTTCGATTGCAACATCAATCGGAATCGAAAATGATAATCCCATATATCCGCCTGTACCCGTGAAGATTCGAGAATTAATCCCAACCACATCTCCGTGCTGGTTAAACAGTGGACCGCCTGAATTACCTGGATTCAATACCACATCAGATTGAATAAAAGGCACGGCACTATCACTGGTCATTGAACGTGAAGTTGCACTCACAATCCCAGCAGATGCAGAATAATCAAATCCAAAAGGCGAACCAATCGCAAGTACTGGCTCTCCGACACGTAACTTATCAGAATCACCCAATTTGAGTGATGGATAATGGTCACCCTTGACCTTCAGAACTGCCACATCGGTACGCTCATCGCTACCCACAACATCTGCATCAAGTTCACGACGATCACTTAAAGTAATGGTGACTTTTTTAACATCATCGACCACATGACGATTGGTCAGTAAATAGCCGTCTTGGCTAATAAAAAATGCACTGCCGTAAGATTTTTGTTCTGGGAGTGATTTCGGCTGATTTGGAATGATGATTTGATTACCAAAAAACTTTTTGAGCATCTCGGGCAATTGCTGTTGCATCTGCTCTTCTTTGGTCATTTTCTTCACAACTGTCACGCGGACAACAGCAGGTGCAACTTGAGCCACGATATCGGAGAAATCTATTGGCGCCGTTGCATGTGCCGCCTGCAACAAGATACCGCCCATTGCACTCGATATTACTAAGCCTTTGATCAATGACTTTGTAGTTGCTCTCTTTTTCGCTTGCTTTTCCTGATGATTGGTTATGTGCAAATTCCCTTCAAATCCTTGCATTCCTACTGCGTCCATTAGTGCAAATTCCCATGAATAAATAATGTAATGAAACATGATATTTCAGGGTGAATTTTTACCATAAACATAGAGAAACTTATGTTAGCAATCGTTGTAACTTGTAGTATTAATTTCAATCAATTACGAGAGAAATGTAAACTGAACCTCATTCCATAGCACAAAAATCCTTTTTACCATGTCTAATCAAGTCCTCCTTTTACAATCAACAATCGAGATGCTTATTGCAAAAAACGCCAATGTAGAAACCTTGCCAGTCATTTTTCCACTTGCAGCGCAAGGCTAAATCTTTGATACTCACGATCTTATTCAGATTTTAAAGGCACTCTTCGCCCGTGAGCATGACTAATCCAAATGTAAACACCAACACTGATGCCAAAAACATTAGCAATGAAATCAATAACGCCAAAATTAACAACAAATTAGAACGCGATCATTTTGATGTCATTATCGTTGGGAGCGGTGCGGCTGGATTAACCCTTGGGCTTTCTCTGCCAAGTCATTTACGCGTTGCCGTCATGGCAAAAGCGGCGTTGACCGAAGCAAGTACATATTATGCACAAGGCGGTGTTGCAGCGGTTTTAGACGAAACCGATTCGACAGAAAATCACATTGACGATACTTTGGTTGCAGGCGCTGGATTGTGCCATCGTGATGCGGTTGCATTTACAGTTGAAGGTGGGCGTGAAGCGGTTGATTTCTTATTAAAGCAAGGTGTGCGTTTTACACTCGACGCGGAAGAGCAATTGCATTTGACACGCGAAGGTGGACATTCACATCGTCGAATTATTCATGCGGCAGATGCAACAGGCATTGCCATTTCCACCACGCTGATTCGTCAAGTGAAGAAACGTACTAATGTCACCATTCTGGCTGACTACGCCGCGATTGATATTATTACCAGCGAAAAATTAGGGTTATCAGGCGAAAACCGTGTAGTCGGGATTTATGCGCTCGACATGACCAAAAATAAGGTAAAAACGTTTCAGACTCACTTTGTCGCGCTTGCTTGTGGTGGTGCAAGTAAATCATATTTGTACACAACAAATCCTGATATTGCGACAGGCGATGGAATTGCAATGGCATGGCGTGCGGGTTGTCGTGTTGCCAATATGGAATTTAATCAATTCCATCCGACTTGTCTTTATCACCCTAAAGCACGCTCATTTCTGATTACTGAAGCGATGCGCGGTGAAGGTGCGTATTTACGATTGCCAAATGGTGAACGGTTCATGCCGCGATTTGATGAGCGTGCTGAACTTGCACCACGTGACATCGTCGCGCGCGCCATTGACTATGAAATGAAACGGCTGGGTGTGCGCCATCTCTATTTAGACATCACACATCGCCCACCAGAGTTTGTCAAAGAACACTTCCCAATGCTGTATGAACGTCTGTTAGAGTTAGGCATTGATATTACCGTAGATCAAATCCCTGTCGTGCCTGCTGCTCACTATACTTGTGGCGGCGTGATGGTGGATCTGAATAGTGAAACGGATATTGCTGGCTTATATGCCATTGGCGAAACATCATTTACAGGCTTACATGGCGCAAATCGCATGGCCAGCAATTCACTCCTTGAGTGTTTTGTATTTGGTGCAAGTGCAGCGAAGCACATTACGCAAAAAATCACAGAACAGCCAGAATATCAAACACACATCGACGTGCCACATTGGGATGATTCTCGCGTCCAGAACCCTGATGAAGATGTGGTCATTTTGCATAACTGGGAAGAGTTGCGTCATTTTATGTGGAACTATGTCGGTATCGTGCGCACGACCAAACGCTTGGAACGCGCACTAAATCGCATTCAGATGCTGAAACATGAAATTGAAGAATATTACTCAAGTTATGTGATGAGTAAAAATCTGATTGAACTGCGTAATCTTGCGTTAGTCAGTGAAATGATTGTGCGCTGCGCCTTGCAACGTAAGGAATCTCGAGGATTACATTACACGCTCGACTACCCTGAGTTATCAAGTGAAATCAAAGATTCAATTTTGATTCCACCTGATTTTAAAACTGAGTAATTCAAAAGTTGAATACTCGCCAAAAAAACCACCATGCGTGGTTTTTTTATGGCTCACCATTGATCGATCACAGACTCGTATGAAAATCAGCAAACTCGATAACGCTGACCATTTTTCATTCTCAAACAATGGTCAACCACGTTTGAATGCTGTGTATAGCCACGATGATAATGACGATGATGTTTGGAATGTCGATGAACGGATCGATGATGATGCGAGACGTGGCGTGTATAGCCTTGTTGAAATGGATGACCATGATGGTTCACAAGAATTTCAGCATTTGAAGTCGCTGAAAATGCCATCAACCCAACCATCAGAACACTCCCTATCATTCTTTTAAACATGATCAAAATCCCTTTATTCAAATTGATATTTTGAATATATCAGACATTTAGCCAGTCACACGCGAATACGATAACCACCTAAAAAATAATCCGAAAACCTGAATCTAAATGGATCAATATGGCGTATATAAAAGTATATCGATTGGCATCTCTCAATTATTTAAAAAATTTGCTAGCACCCTTGTAACAATTCTATGGCAGCTGCGTCTATAGACCAGTACAACGTAATGATGCATTCTGACTATCAGCACTTTCTCGCATCGACTTGCGGCGAAGATAGGCTAATAGGACGACAAATATTGAATATCCCTGGAGAACAAAAATGAGCAATCTCTATTCCCGTCGTAATTTCCTGACGGTCGCTGTATCCGCAGCAACTGCTGCTTCAATCGGTAGCTTGCTGCCACGACATGCCCAAGCAACGGCTAAACCAGAAGATGTTTGGATCGTGACGTTCTCAACTGCAGGCGTCCGTACTGGTCGGGTAAAAGTTCCAAAAGTTATTAAGACAGATGCGCAATGGCGTGCTCAACTTCCAGAAGAGTCCTTTGAAGTAGCTCGCCACGCGGGAACAGAGCGACCTTTCAGCGGTAAATTATTGAATGTGCACACTGCAGGGATATTCCGCTGTATATGCTGTGACACCGCGCTATACGACTCGAGTACCAAATTTGAATCAGGAACTGGCTGGCCTAGCTTTTATCAACCCATCGCAGAAGAAAATATTACCAAGACTGATGATTACACTATCGGAATGGAACGCACCGCTGTTTCTTGCACTCGCTGCGATGCCCATCTTGGACATGTATTTCCAGATGGCCCTAAACCAACTGGGCTACGCTATTGCATGAACTCCGTTGCACTACGCTTCGTCCCACGCGCTTGATCCATATCTAGGTGAACATCATGAAAAACCATTTAATTAAAAATAGCGCTCAAGCACTATTCCTGCCGCTGACAATTTGCCTATCTATGACAGCCTGCGCACACGAAGCGAATACCGTATTACCTGCACCAACCACCAATGAACCAGTCACCAGCAATCATGAAGTCGTAGTGTTTTCTGGCGGTTGCTTCTGGGGCGTACAAGGTGTGTTTCAGCATGTCAAAGGCGTAACTCGCGCAATCTCTGGCTATGCAGGCGGAAGTGCGGCAACTGCTCATTATGAAACCGTTTCTAACGGTGATACTGGACACGCGGAATCCGTACAAGTGGAATTTGATCCGCATCAAGTGTCTTTGGGTGAATTACTGCGTATTTATTTCTCAGTCGCACATGACCCAACTGAACTAAACTTCCAAGGCCCTGACACAGGCACGCAATATCGCTCGGCGATTTGGTATACCAGTCCTAGTCAACAACAAGTTGCACAATCCTACGTTGCTCAACTGAGCAAGGCTAAAATATTTCATGATCGTATCGTGACTCAGATCAATCCACTCAAAGCATTTTATCCAGCCGAAGATTACCACCAGAATTATCTGACGCTGCATCCAGATAATCCCTATATCGCCATCAACGATCTGCCCAAAGTAGAAAACTTAAAGCGTCTCTATCCGACAGACTATCGGGCAACACCAGTGCTGGTTGGAGAATAAAATGATCATCTTTCTCTTAGCATATCTCGGCGGGGCACTCACCATCTTGAGTCCTTGCATCTTGCCTGTGCTGCCATTTGTCTTTGCTCGCTCAGGTCAGCCTTTTGTGAAAAGTAGCTTGCCAATGCTATTCGGCATGGCACTCATGTTCGCACTGGTGGCAACACTCGCTGCGGTAGGTGGCGGTTGGGCTGTACAAGCCAATCAATATGGTCGCTTTGCCGCAATCTTGCTGCTTGGCATATTCGGACTAACGCTACTCTTTCCAGCGCTCTCTGATCGCCTCTCTCGCCCATTTGTGGCACTGGGTAATCGCGTATTGAAATCAGCCGACAGACCAAAATCCAAGTCTGGCGATCAAGCAGAGAGTCCATATGCCACAATCATTCCATCGTTCCTACTCGGTATTGCGACAGGATTATTGTGGGCGCCATGTGCGGGGCCAATCTTAGGTTTGGTACTTACAGGTGCTGCTCTAGATGGTGCGAATGGACGTACAACTATCTTGCTGTTTGCCTACGCACTTGGTGCAGCATCTTCGCTTGCAGCCGCACTCTTGATTGGTGGCAAAGTCTTTACTGCCATGAAAAATAGCTTAGGTATCGGCGAATGGATTCGTCATGGTCTTGGTGTTGCAGTACTCATCGGTGTCGTCGCCATTGCGTTCGGACTCGATACAGGATTCTTAACTAAACTATCGCTGACACGTACCGCCAAGATTGAGCAGTCGCTATTAGATCACGCTCAGCCACAGGTTATGCAAAACACGACTGCAATAAATACTGCAAGTAGCATTGCAAATACAGTGAACGGAACGCCTTCTAATTTACCTATTGAAGGCACCATGCCTCCGCTTGATGGTGCAGTACAATGGCTGAACTCGCCGCCGCTTACCGCTGCGGATTTACGTGGCAAAGTAGTACTGATCGACTTCTGGACTTATTCCTGTATTAACTGCTTACGCACACTCCCTTACGTCAACGCATGGGCGCAAAAATACAAGGATCAAGGACTCGTCGTCATTGGCGTTCATGCCCCTGAATTTGCTTTTGAAAAAGACATTGGTAATGTCACGAAAGCTGTTCACGATTTAAACATTACCTATCCAGTCGCGATCGATAATAATTATGCGATCTGGCGAGCCTTTCATAATGAATATTGGCCAGCGCACTATTTTATTGATGCTCAAGGACGTATTCGTGCCCATCACTTTGGCGAGGGCGGTTATGACGAATCTGAAAAAGTGATTCAACAACTGCTTGCAGAGGCTGGGCATAAAAGCTTACCAAAAGATTTAGTAACTGATTCCGCAACAGGTGTCAGCATGGCAGCGGATATGGACGATGCACAATCGCCTGAAACTTATATTGGTTACTCTCGTGCCAGTAACTTCGCATCGAAAGGTGGCGAAGTTCAAGACCAAGCGCAGACTTATACCATTCCAAAATCACTAAAAGTCAATGAATGGGGCTTAGAGGGAAATTGGCGTATTGAACGTGAACGTGCGGTGCAGATCAGCTATACGGGTCATCTATCTTATCGTTTCCATGCACGCGATCTACATCTGGTCATGGGAAGTTCAGATGGAAAGCCCATCCATTTCCGCGTTACCTTAAATGGCTTAGCACCAGGTGCAAATCATGGCGTTGATACCGACGAAAATGGTATGGGCATCGTGACAGGACAGCGGCTGTACCAATTAATCCGTCAAACCCAACCCGTGAAAGACAGAACTTTCAACATTGAGTTTCTAGATCCCAATGTAGAAATATTCTCATTCACTTTTGGCTAGTTCATGGCATGCGCTAAGCAGGCTCAGAAATTACAGTAAAACAATCTCTGCTGTAATTTCAATAAAAAGAAGTTCCCAATAAAAAAGCCCAAATCTATCGAGATGGGCTTATAGAATTTTTTATACAACTTCCACATTGTTACACGACGTCCTTTTGTTGGATCTCACTATAGCGAGAATAGATGACAAAGCGATGAAATAAAACATCAACTCACATGATCAATTAAAGCGACGATCTGACTTTCGGTTTCTTGCGAGGATGAATGAGCAACGATTG
>JASLFQ010000034.1 GCA_030150595.1 Aquirhabdus sp. | reverse complement strand
AGGACCAATGGCGTTTGGATAGCCTTGCTCATGGAATACTTCGAGCAATTGCAAACCTGAACGGCTGGTTTCAATGGTGATGACATCCGCGTCCATCGCTTTAATTTCTGGCAAGCAATCCTTAAAGTCGGAATAGCACATGTGGGTATGAATCTGCGTGTCGACATTGGCGCTGCTGGCACAATGCTTAAACGAGTTTACGGCCCAATCCCAATACTCCGCTTGATCAGCTTTACGCAGTGGTAAGCCTTCGCGGAATGCGGCTTCGTCAATTTGAATAATCGGAATGCCTGCATCTTGCAAATCGCTCACTTCTTGACGAATTACTTCTGCTAATTGCAAAGACACTTCACGACGGCTGCGATGGCTCGGCGGGAATGACCAGTTCAAGATGGTCACAGGGCCAGTCAACATGCCTTTCACGATTTTGTCGGTGAGGCTGTTGGCGTATTCAATCCATTTCACGGTCATCGCTTTTGGACGACTAATATCGCCAACGATAATCGGTGGGCGTACACAGCGACTGCCGTAACTTTGCACCCAGCCTAATTTCGATAACCAGAAGCCATCTAATAGACCCGCAAAGTATTCGACCATGTCTGTACGTTCTGCTTCACCATGCACAAATACATCAATGCCAAGCTCTTCTTGTACGTCAATGGCGTATTTGATTTCGGCTTTCATGGCTTTTTCATAGTCGTTATTAGACAAATCACCTTTGTTCCACGCCGCACGCGCTGCACGAATTTCAGCAGTTTGTGGGAATGAACCAATCGTAGTGGTTGGGATTAATGGTAGGTTTAGTTTTGCTTGTTGCGCTTGATAACGGATGGCAAATGGCTCTGCACGATTCTGTGCAATCAACGTAAATTCAGGTAAAGAACAAGTATTCAACTTTTCGTTTGCTGTGATTTCGCTGCGGGATAATGCAACCAATTCATCCAGTTTTTGACGTGCGAACGCCAGTTTGCCATCAATGGCTGCAGGCACATTTTCTTGGGATAAATCTACAGGCACATGCAGTAGTGAACAACTGGTTGATAACCACAAGCGTCCGCCCTGATTTTTTCCAAGAGCTGCTTTCGCAGTCTCAACAATGAGATTTAGGGCGACTAAGTTGCTTGCCCAAACACTACGACCATTGAGCAAGCCTAAGGATAAAACCTTGTGTGCTGGCAAATGGTCAATCACTTGCTTCCAGAAGTATTCGCCTGCTTTTTCACGGCTGATGTCAATGTGCAAACCTGCAACAGGCAAATGACACGCAAGATTTAAATTGTCGCCAAGTGTACCAAAATACGTGGTGATGAGTAATTTCAACGTATCGCGACGTTGCAAGCGGTTATAAACGCTTTCAAATGCGTTCTTCCATACTTGTGGTAGGTCGAGCACCAATGCTGGCTCATCAACTTGTACCCATTCGACACCAGCTGCAGCAAGTTGATCAAACAATTGCACGTAAGCAGGCAGGAGTGCGTCGACGAGACCTAATGTGCCTTGGTCTGCTTTGTTTCCGCTGATGTGGAGGCAGCTTTCATCGTGATGATGATCGTTGTGATCACATGCTTTGACTTTGTCATTGTTGTCTACAATGCGAGACAAATAAAGGAAGTTGACTAAACCAGGTACAACAACTTTCAGCGGTTTGTTAAACGCTTTAGCGCGTTCAACTTGTGCAACTAGGTCAGAGAAGTCAGCTGTAAATTTCTGATCGCTAGTCAATTCTGGAACCAAGTAATGATAGTTGGTATCAAACCATTTGGTCATTTCCAATGCTGCGACATCAGGACAGTTTGGTGCGCGACCACGTGCCAAATAGAATTGACGATCAAGCAGATTCAAGTCTTGCGCAGCAGCAAAACGCTTTGGTAAAACACCTAGACGGGTTGCGTGGGTTAAAATACTATCGTAATAGACAAAGTCGCCAACGGTGAGCAGCGATACACCTGCATCAACTTGTGCTTGCCAATTGCTTGCTTCTACAGCTTGTGCTTTTGCAATTAATTCAGCTTGAGTTGACTTGCCTTGCCAATATGCCTCGGAAGCAAATTTGAGTTCACGTTTTGCGCCAATGCGCGGATAGCCCAGAATATGGGTAATGGGTTGATATGTAGTTGTCATTTTCGATCACGACCTTTTCAGAATTTTGATAGGGTAGTGTGACTATCTTTGATTAATGAATCAAACTCATCTTTTTCATGATAAGATGAAAAATATTAATGTTTGGTTGTTGTCTGAAAAATGCAATAGAAATCAAACAAGAAGTGTTTTTAAAAAATTATCGGAGATAGTGATTATGATTGAAATCCGCCATTTGAAAACATTGCATGCCTTGCGCGAAGAGGGATCTTTGGCAGCGGCGGCAGAACATTTACATCTCACGCCCTCGGCATTATCCCATCAACTCAAAGAGTTGGAGCAATGGCTATCTTTGTCTTTACTCAATCGAAAAACCAAGCCGTTGCAATTTTCTGCAGCGGGGCAACGCTTGCTGCAATTGGCGGATCAGGTGTTGCCGCTGGTACATAATGCTCGTGGCGAATTATCACGCTTAGCGCATGGCCAGACAGGTCGATTGTTATTAGCGTCTGAATGCCATAGCTGTTTTGATTGGTTGATGCCTGTTCTGAATCGCTATCGTCAAGATTTTCCTGATGTTGATTTGGATTTTGCCAGTGGTTTCGAACCTGAGCCGCATACACAATTGCAGCAAGGGGAAGTTGATCTATTGGTGACAACGGATTGCTTGCCTATGAAAGGGATTCAGTACCATCGGCTGTTCGATTACGAGTCACGTTTGGTGCTTTCGCCATCGCATCAGCTTGCCACACAAAATAAAATTACCGCTGAGGAAGTTGCCGCACAGACGCTGATTGCCTATCCCGTAGAGCCAGCCCGCTTAGATATTGTCGCGGGTTATTTGGCTCCCTATGGTTTGCAGCCTTCCAAATTGCGAACGACTGAGCTGACACCGATGCTGATTCAATTGGTTGCGAGTGGTCGCGGTATTGCTGCTTTACCCGATTGGGTGGTGAAAGATTATGAGCAAAAAGGTTGGGTGGTGAGTCGTCGTTTAGTACCTAGAGGAACTAATCAGGCTGATGTGAATCAAGGGTTGCGTCGAACGCTTTATGCTGCGGTGCGACAAGTTGATGAAGAGTTAGTCTTTATGCAGGGGTTCTTGCAGCTGCTTGTACGCATGACACAGGGGCGCTAGTGTCATTTTTTGTCATAAAGTGACTGAATGTTGATAAATAATCAGTATTAAATGATTTGTGTACTGAAGATTGTGAAAATATTTACTAAAATAATGCAAACTGTGTCACAAAATGTCTGTTTTTTTTGACATATCCAGTCAGCTTGTAGTTGCGTGGTTATTGAGGCAACGGTACACTGCTCAGTGTCAGTGATATGGACTATTTGCTGAGGCCATCCAGACATCCAGACCCTTGGATGGTTATATGGTCATATATAGGGGCGATCAGATGATCGACAAGCGGTATCATGTATTTATCAGTACTACAGGCGCAGATATGCAGCCTGAACGTTCAGTACTGACACAAACTTTAGCAAGTCTTGGATTTTTTTCTTGGGGATTAGAGGCGCGGACGCCACTAACAACTGCATTTGCACGTCGTCAGATTGATGACTGCGATTATTTTGTTCTTTTGCTTGGATCTCGGTACGGTGAGTTATCCGCATCGGGCGTCAGCTATGTTCACCTTGAATATATTTACGCAATTACCAAACAAAAACCTGTTTTAGTCATCTTGCATGAGTCTCCAGAAAGTCGCTCACCAGATTTACAAGAACAGACTAAAGATGGGCAACGAAAATTTGAAGATTTTCGTCGTCAGTTACAGCGTGAGCGCGATATGGTTGTGACGTTTCGTGAGCCACGTGAACTTGAAGTGATTCTGCGTCATGCAATGCCTCAGCTGACGCAACGTTATCCATCATTAGGATGGGTTCGTCCGAATGATGCGCCGATGCAAGCACTGCAACTGGAGAACGAAAAACTCCGTCAAAAAAATGCTCAGCTCATGACGGTTGGCCGAGGTCGAGGAGCTTCGGGTTCATTGCCTGCGGCTCTTGCTGAACAGATGACTACACCCGTGGGCGACGACTCCACTCCGCTGGATGTTCCTATTGTTCGTGGTGATGAACTGATGGCGTTTGATTATCGCGTTCATGCGTATCAAGATGGTAATTTTCGTGAGCTGCGTCCACGTCGACAGATGACTTGGAATGAGCTTTTGGTTGCTGTAGGCCCAGGCTTTCGCCCTCCAGCACCAGAAGAGAGTTTTGCGCGAGTGCTTAACGAATACTTAAACATTTCTGCATTACGTGACGTTCAGGAAAGTATGCCGCGTGCGCATGCAACAGCGCGCTGCCAGATTAATGTGCGTGCACTGCATGCGATTAAAATTCAATTTAAGAACAATCAATGGATTGTCCCTGTTGGTCGTGATGCGCGGCATCATATTTTGTGGGGGCTATCTGAGTTGGGCGAGGAACGTTTGAACAAGCTCATGGCACATCAAAGCTTAGGAACGGGTTCGTAGGTAGACAACCTAAGATTCGTTCCGAGATCCTCTTAATCGAGTTCTAGGTCACATGAGTACTCCACATCCTGATGTTGCTCATCCACCAAAAGTAGCCGTACTGTTGGTGAATTTGGGCACGCCTGATGCGCCAACGCCGAAATCCGTTGGTCGTTATTTACGCCAATTTTTATCTGATCCCCGTGTGATTGAGATTCCGCATTTGCTTTGGGTGGTCATACTCAATCTCTTCGTCATTCCGTTACGATCCAAGCGTGTTGCACATGCCTATGCATTGATCTGGGATGGCGACTCTCCGATGCGTAAGATATTGCGGGCACAGGCTGCGGCATTAACTCAAAAAATATCTGCGCTTGGGCGGTCGAATGTTGAAGTGCTGCCTGTGATGACCTATGGCAATCCTTCCATGATCTCGGCGATGGATGGCTTACATGAACGTGGTATTGAGCATTTTGTTATTTTGCCCTTATTTCCTCAGTATTCGGCAACTTCAACAGGTGCAGTATCGGATGTCGTGAGCCGTTGGATGCAAACGCAACGTAATCTTCTTTCCTTTGCTTTTATTAAAGACTATTTTGCTCATCCACTTTATATACAGGCGCTTGCGGATAGTATACGGCGTTATCAGGCGCGGCATGGTGTACCAGACAAGTTACTGATGTCTTTTCATGGCATTCCTCAACCTTATGCGGATCGCGGTGATCCTTATCCAGAGCGCTGTCATGTGACTGCAACGCTTGTCGCGCAAACGCTAGGCTTAGCGGAGGATTGTTGGGCGATTAGCTTTCAATCCCGGTTTGGTCGGCAAGAGTGGGTTAAGCCTTATACCAATGTGATTTTGACGGAATGGGCACAGTCCCGCGTGAAATCAGTGCAAGTCATGAGTCCTGCATTTTCTGCAGATTGTTTGGAAACATTAGAAGAGCTTAAGGTAGAAAATCGCGATGTCTTTTTACAGGCAGGTGGTGAAACCTATGGTTATATTCCAGCGCTCAATGTTGATGATTTACATATCGACATGATGGCAGATCTGGTCAATCCGATATTAGATGGATTGACTGCACTGGCTCAGCGCTAGAGATCGGTTCGTTTGATATTTATGCAGTTTGATCCAGTGCTGGATTAGGGATGACCTGTGTTTGCTTTTGATAACGCAAATGGCCATCCACAAATCCAAGTAACTCTCCACATTTGAACGCTGTCCATTGCTCGTTGTCAGTCAATGGTTCTGTGGCAATGACGGCGACTCGATCTTCAGGCGTGGTATGACGGCTAAAATCAATATCAACATCCATATCGACTAAGTGTGCCTGACTAAATGGCCATGCCCGCACAAGCCAATAGAGGTTGGTTGTAGCGTAAGCAAATAATGCTTGTCCATTCGATAAAATAAAATTAAAGGTCCCATGTGCCGCAATTTGTGGGGCGATATCCGCTAGTGCCTCAAAAATCTGTTCTAACGTCGGTTCGACATAACCAAAGCGTTCGCGCAAATTCTGAAGTATGGCGCAGTAGGCTCGTTCACTGTCAGTCGTACCCACAGGCACAAAACTGCCGTCAAGCGTAGGTGTATAATTTTGTAGATTGCCATTGTGCGCAAAGATCCAATGCCGTCCCCATAACTCACGCATGAACGGATGACTGTTCTCGAGTTCAATTTTTCCTTGAGTCGCTTTGCGGATATGTGCGATCACATTTTTCGATTTAATCGGATGATTTCGCAAACAGTTTGCGATAGGGGAGTCGACCGCAGATTGACTCTCGACAAATAAACGACACGCTTTGTGCTCAAAAAACGCGATGCCCCACCCATCCGAATGATCGGAGGTTACGCCTGCGCGCTGCGTAAAACCTTTAAATGAAAAGGTAATGTCTGTAGGTGTCGCACAGTTCATGCCGAGTAGTTGGCACATGTCGAGATCTAAACTCCTGACATTGAGTAATGATGACGTTTGTCCCATTATTCAAGAATAAAAATAGGTTGGTCGCTATCCCTAAAGTATAGTGGATAGCACGCTTCTATAGATGAGATTCTGTCAAGTTTTGCATATGAAATGCAAACATTCAATTAAGGAGTGCTTTTCATTAAATGTGATAACTGGTAGTCGGAAAAGACTGGTCTGATAAGAGCTTCAGTAGTCGTATTGTAAAGAGCTGATCAGGCGATGTTGTTAAAAAATGATCAATACGCTAGGATGCGCTTCAAACAAATAGTGATGATTGACTTTTGAAGTTACTCGTCTGAAATAACAAAAAATAGATGGTATCCCTTGGCCGAGAATATAAATTTTTGTCCTTGGACATGCCTATACTGGGTTTGGGAAGGACATGAAGCTCCTGAATGTAAGCATAAAAGAATATATTGCAGCATTGTATCAGCGCACTGCGGGCACAGTGATTGTGATGGAATGGAGTCGTGTTCAAAAAAGTATGCTTGTGCTTGCGCTGATGTTTGGCTTGTCTTTTTTCTTTCTTTTTTATGTCTTTGTTGTAACACTTAATCCAGATTGGCAACGTTATATTAACCCGCCGATGTTTCATCTGCTGGGTGAGCTTATTGGCTTGACCATTCTATTGTCTGCGCTTTTAATATGGGCTTGTTTTATTTGGCGTAATAATGCAACAGCAAATCAATATATGCCTTTGGTGGTGAATGCATTTTATGCAGTTGCGATGTGCGTCAATGGTTATATGTTGGGAGCAATGAGCCCAGCAACCGGCATATTTTTGGTGGGTACGCCACTCATCGGGCTAGCATTGTTTCCGAGAGCGATTGTATTGCCCTTAACGATCCTCTCCATGATTTTCATGGTGGGCTTGGCATATGCAGGCACTTTGGGATTGATTCCTTACGCGCCCGCATATAGTGAGATTAGCGCAAGTGATTTAAAACAATATTCGCCTTTTTATTTTTATAGCCAATTATATTTTATGATGCCGCCTGCGGTCATTATTATCATTCTATCGGATGTCATTTTCAAACAATGGCACGAGCGGGGACATGAAGTCACGCTACTTAGCCAGTTGGATTCCCTTACGAATTTATATAATCGACGCACGGTCAATGAACATCTTGAGCGCTTACTCGAGATGAGTACAGAGGCCGATCAAGTTTCTATTTTGCTGCTCGATCTAGATCATTTTAAGCAGATCAATGATGTACATGGACACATGGTGGGTGACAATGTACTACGTGGAGTGGGACACTTATTGCAATCGACCATGCGTAAAAATGATTTAGCAGGGCGTTTTGGCGGTGAGGAATTTATTGTTGTGTTGTATCGCTCTGCGTATGAAATCGGGATGAGCGTTGCGGAGCGCATTCGCAAAAAGATTGCGGATATCAGTGTTCAAGGTTCATCAGGACAAATGGTTAAGGTCACTGCCAGTGTTGGAGTCTCTACATTCGCGCCCTTTGGAATGACTGGCATTGACCAAATACTGTCTCAAGCAGATCAAGCCTTGTACAAAGCAAAAGATTTGGGCCGTAATCAAGTGGTGCACTATAACCATTTATTAGTGGTGGATAGTGCTCATACGCCTCAAGATAGAAAGAGCGATCAGGCAGTCATCAATCAAGAGAACGATCTTGATGCACTGAATCTGACATCCAATTCCTAATTCTATTTACTCTTATGGGCTAACAAGGTTGTCTCTGAAGCGGCCTACTTAATCACGAGTAACGTTATTCTTCGAAGTTATTGGTTTCGTTTTCGGTATGTTGCGCGCCGTCATTTACAGGTACGCGATAGTCTTCATTCGCCCAAGCGCCGAGATCAATCATTTTACAACGTTCGCAGCAGAATGGACGAAAAGGGTTGTCGGCCCAGCGAGCGGGCTTTTTGCAACGTGGACAAGGAAATTCACGATTTGAAATTTCTTCAAGAATTTGACTCATGATATTTCTCTGATTAACAGTGGTGTGGTATCTAGCATTAGTGTAGTAGTGGTTAAGGTTGTTGGGAGAATCTCCATCTATGTTTATTGTATCTTTGTCGATTACCAATATAAAAATTTATTTTGTCCAACACAAATTTACATTTACACATAAATTTGGTTATAATTCCATCATGTTGCTTTTCTGCTTAG
>JASLFQ010000005.1 GCA_030150595.1 Aquirhabdus sp. | reverse complement strand
CTGACCGCGTGAATACGATTCGTATCATGATGAGCGAATTCTTCCGTATCACTTCCCATCTATTGTTCTTGGGTACTTACATTCAGGATTTGGGCGGGATGACGCCGATCTTCTTTATGTTTACCGACCGTCAAAAAGCCTACGATGTGATCGAAGCAATTACGGGTTTCCGTATGCATCCTGCATGGTTCCGTATTGGCGGTGTCGCGCATGACTTGCCAAATGGTTGGGAAAAACTGGTCGGCGATTTCGTCGATTGGTTGCCGAAGCGTTTAGATGAATATACCAAAGCTGCAATCCAAAACTCGATGATTATGGGTCGTGCCAAAGGCGTTGCTCAATATGACGCACGTCAAGCCTTGGCTTGGGGCGTCACAGGTCCAGGCCTGCGTGCAACAGGCGTTGATTTCGATCTGCGTAAAGCACGTCCGTATTGCGGTTATGAGAACTTCGACTTTGAAGTGCCACTGGCTTACAACGGCGATGCGTATGATCGTTGCTTGGTGCGTATCGAAGAGATGCGTCAATCCGTGCGTATTATCAAACAGTGTTTAGATAATATGCCTTCTGGCCCATACAAAGCGGATCATCCGCTGACTGTGCCGCCACCGAAAGACAAGACGCTACAAGATATTGAAACCCTCATTACTCACTTCTTGAGTGTGTCATGGGGCCCTGTCATGCCTGAAGGCGAAGCCAGCATGATGGTTGAAGCGACGAAGGGTATTAATAGTTATTATCTGACCAGCGATCGCAACACGATGAGTTATCGCACGCGTATTCGTACGCCGAGCTTCCCTCATTTGCAGCAAATGCCATCGGTGATTAATGGCAGTATGGTGCCCGATTTGATTACTTATTTGGCTTCCATTGACTTTGTTATGGCTGACGTGGATCGCTAAGGACTTATTGAAAATGATGATTTTTAAAGATAAGGCGGCACAAGCTGCGCGAATCGTAAGCGATAAGCAACCTCATATTCATGTGGATGTTGAAGCTGTACTTACTGAACAAGAACGTCATGCGATTCATGAATTTATGCATCATTATCCTGATCCGCGTGCGGCATCATTGGATTCACTGAAGCATGTGCAAAAGCGTAATGGTTGGGTGGATGACGATCAAGTGAATGCAATTGCTCAGGTGCTGGGCATTTCCGTTCCTGACGTAGAAGGCGTTGCGACATTCTATAATCGTATTTACCGCCAGCCTGTCGGTCGTCACGTGATTTTGCTCTGTGATTCGATTGCGTGTTATTTGATGGGTAATGAATCATTGGCTGATGTGTTCAAACGTCAACTCGGTATTCAGTACGGTCAAACAACACCAGATGGTCGATTTACCTTGTTGCCAATTTGTTGTTTAGGGAATTGCGATAAAGCACCTTCTTTAATGATTGATGAAGATACTTATGGTTTGGTGTCAGAAGCGCAAGTTGCTGGCGTGTTGGAGCAATATGTATGACCGATCAAAACGATTCTAAAAAAGCTGGCGACCAAACAAACGGCTTGCTTGATGGTAGCGCTGTCAGCGTAGCGGCAGGCGTTGCGGTTGCAAAAGCTGAAGCCAAAGCAGCAGAAGAAGCGGCGGCAAAAGCGGCGAAAATTGAAGCAGCTAAAATCACCAAAACGACACCAACACCGATCCATTGCAATGGTTCTGCAGAAACGCATCCTTTGACATGGCGCTTAAGTAAATACGACGAAGTGCTCGATATTGATGTCTATGAGTCACTTGAAGGTTATCAGGGACTTAAGAAAGCATTGGCAATGCCAGCTGCTGACGTACAAGGCGTGGTTAAAGACGCTGTGCTCCGTGGTCGCGGTGGTGCAGGCTTTCCAGCGGGGATCAAGTGGTCATTGATTCCAATGAATAAAGAAGGCGCACCTGATGTTGGTCCAAAATATTTGGTTTGTAATGCAGACGAAATGGAGCCGGGCACATTTAAAGACCGCCTGCTCATGGAAAAATTACCGCATCAATTGATCGAAGGCATGATCTTGGTGTCGCACGCGATTGGCGCGCAAACCGGTTATATTTTCTTGCGCGGTGAATACATTCTCGCTGCAAAAAATCTGAATGCTGCGATTGATCAAGCGAAAGCGAAAGGCTACTTGGGCGAAAACATTCTCGGTTCAGGTCATAACTTTGAACTACATGTCCATACAGGCGCAGGCCGTTATATTTGCGGTGAAGAAACTGCACTGATTAACTCGCTCGAAGGTCGTCGTGCTAATCCACGCACCAAGCCACCATTCCCGCAAATTTCGGGTGCATGGGGCAAACCAACGATTGTGAATAACGTCGAAACCCTCTGCAATGTTCCACCAATTTTGGTGCGTGGCGCAGCGTGGTTTAAAGGCTTGTCAGATGGTCGCAGTGGCGATGCTGGCACCAAGATTTACGGCGCGTCAGGTAAGGTTAAATTCCCTGGTTTATGGGAGTTGCCAATCGGTACGACAGGTCGTGAAATTCTAGCTCTCGCTGGCGGTATGCAGGACGGCTTAGAGCTGAAATGCTGGTTGCCGGGTGGTGCATCGACTGACTTTTTGATGCCTGAACACCTTGATTTGGCAATGGATTTTGACACGATTGGTAAAGCGGGTAGCCGTATGGGTACTGGCTTGATTATGGTTGTCGATCAAAATCAAAATATCGTTTCAGCAGTTCGTAACTTAGAAGAATTCTTTGCGCGTGAATCATGTGGCTGGTGTACACCGTGCCGCGATGGTTTGCCGTGGGCAGTGAAACTGCTTAAAGGGTTGGAAGCGGGTGAAGGTAAAGCAGAAGATATTGATGTCTTGCTGCAACTGACGCGTTTCTTAGGTCCCGGAAAAACATTCTGCGCGCATGCGCCTGGTGCGATGGAGCCGCTGCAAAGTGCGCTCAAATTCTTCCGCCCAGAGTTCGAGGCAGGCGTTCGTGCAACGCCAGTCAGCGCGACTAATCATATTTCAGTTATTCAAGCATAAGGAATCGAGATGGCAGTCATTCATGTCGATGGCAAGCAATTTGATGTTGACGGTGCAGATAATCTACTCAAAGCGTGTTTGTCGCTGGGTTTAGATATTCCGTATTTCTGTTGGCATCCTGCGCTGGGTTCAGTAGGTGCATGTCGTCAGTGCGCGGTGAAGCAATATAACAATGCTGATGATGCCGCTGCGGGTCGTGGTCGTTTGGTGATGTCATGTATGACGCCAAACACCGACAATATGTATATTTCGATTGATGATGCGGAAGCCGTTGCGTTCCGTGCCAGCGTGGTTGAATGGTTAATGACCAATCACCCGCACGATTGTCCAGTCTGTGAAGAGGGCGGTCATTGCCATCTACAAGATATGACTGTGATGACTGGCCATGATCGTCGCCGTTATCGTTTCACCAAACGTACCCATCAAAATCAATATTTGGGTCCATTCATTTCTCATGAAATGAACCGTTGTATTTCTTGCTACCGTTGTGTGCGTTATTACAATGATTATGCGGGTGGTAAAGATCTTGGCGTGTTTGGCGCGGCATCGAATGTCTATTTCGGTCGTGCTGTTGAGGGCGTTTTAGAAAGCGAATTTTCGGGTAACTTGGTTGAAGTCTGCCCAACAGGCGTATTCACCGACAAGACTCACAGTGAACGTTATAACCGAAAATGGGACATGCAATACGCACCAAGTGTTTGCCAACAATGTTCCGTAGGTTGTAATACTTCACCGGGCGAGCGTTATGGCGAAATCCGTCGTATCGAAAATCGCTTCAATGGTTCAGTCAATCAATATTTCCTCTGTGACCGCGGTCGTTTTGGCTATGGTTATGTCAATCGCACAGATCGTCCACGTCAACCATTACAGTTAGAAGCAGGTAAGCAAGCTGCGATTACTGTCGAGGCAGCACTGGATAATGTGATTGCAAGTTTGAAAGGTAAAAAAGTTGTCGGTATTGGTTCACCACGTGCATCGGTTGAAACTAACTTTGCTTTGCGTGAATTAGTCGGTACTGCAAACTTCTCTTCAGGCGTATCGCGTGCTGAACAAGCGCTCATTGAGAAAGCAGCTGAAATTCTGCAAACCGAAGGCATTTACAACCCAAATCTGCGTGAAGTTGAAAATGCAGATGCGGTATTGATCTTGGGTGAAGACATTACTCAAACGGCTGCACGCGTTGCGTTGGCTGTGCGCCAAGCTGCAAAAACTCGCGCAGAAGACATGGCGGCGAAACTCAAGACTCAAGAATGGTTAGCAGAGCCTGTTAACCGTATTGGTCAACGTGAACAAAGCCCGATTTATATTCTGTC
>JASLFQ010000237.1 GCA_030150595.1 Aquirhabdus sp. | reverse complement strand
ACGCTGCACCTCACCCAGAACTTCTGCTGGTGGCTCAAATAGGCCAATCCACACAAAAATATCAGGATCGGCAGCCATCGCCTCACTGACATCACACAGCGCCAGATAAGCAACACGAAGCCCAGTCTTCCGACTATACGCAAAACAGTTGACCACACCTTGACTTTGCGGCTGACCTGACGCAATTTGCGTTAACAGTGAATGCGATGCAGCTGTAGCGTCGTCAGTCGAGGTTTCGACTTCAGGGACATTTGGCGTAGTCATATGATGAAAAACCTAAAAATTGATATTATCCAAACTGTATACTTCGAAAAACGAATGCTCACAAACCACGTATTCAGTCCATTGATACTCAATAATACGAAGTCAGCATAACTTTTTTTGATGGAAGTTCCCAGTATCCAACCCTACCAGTCTTTGATGACACTCTGTTGAAATTGACGGAAATAAAGTAAATTTCCGCCATAAAATCCAACGCAAATACAAACTAAAATGAGTTCACCATCAAGCCAATTGTGGCATGATACCGCTTAACTGATTATATGCTTAATGCTGAGAGATTCTTTTTATGTCTAATAAAGTCGGCTCGGGTTTTGGTAATTTCTATCGCCGTGTGTCTGGAAAGCTACTCGACATCGTTGCGAAACCAGAAGTCCTCGGAATAATTCCTCCAAAACTGCAAGCTTTGTCAGAAAACAATAACGACAAAACACATGATCTGAACACACAGCAAACAGATCACTCAGCGGTTTCTGTCATCCAGAAAAATTCGTCTAATCGCCCTGTCTGTTATGTCTTGTTTGAACACTCGAAAAGTACTGCTTTGCTCGTGGATAGTGAAGCGCGCCGTCGCAACTTGATTGCACCCTTTGATCCAATGACTGGGCTGCATTTCGACGAAAACTCCTCGATTCTCTACTTAAAAACAGGCAACGAAGGCAATCCTTTCCGCGATCCAAGTGATTCAGAATCACCACGTCTCATTCGTTTAATCGACATCATCAAACACCACAGAGACCTTGATGTTGAACTTGTTCCAATTACGGTGCTTTGGGGTCGTGCACCAGACAAAGAAGACTCCATGTTTAAACTTTTGTTTGCTGACTCATGGGCAACACCAAGCGTATTGAAACAATCGGTGAATATTGCCATTCATGGACGACAAACATTTCTGGAATTTCACGAACCACTTTCACTACGCGAATTAATCACAGAAACATCGTCAGAGATCGAGAATACGGGCGCCATTGCAGGTCGCGTCATCCAATATCTCAGCGATTATTTAACCAGACAGCGTGAGGCCGTTTTAGGGCCTGACTTATCCGACCGTCGGAATATGGTCGAAGACATTATCAACTCATCAGGCGTCACTGCTGCTGTTGAGCGCGAAATCGCGCGTGGCACCAAGCTACCAAATGATGTTCGCCTAGAAGCACGTGGCTATTTAGATGAGATCGCATCTGACTATTCCCACTCTGCAGTTCGTTTCTTCGAACGGACGCTGACGTGGCTGTGGACACAACTCTATGATGGCGTTGAAGTTCATCATTTCCAAAGTATTCGTAGCATTGCCGATGAATACGAACTGGTTTACACCCCATCACATCGCAGCCATGTTGATTATCTGCTGATGTCGTATGTGATTTATAAACGCGGCATGATGGTTCCGTATATCGCAGCAGGCGACAATCTCAACCTGCCAGGCGTCGGCTCTCTCCTTCGTCGAGGTGGCGCATTCTTCATTCGTCGCTCATTTAAAGGAAGCCCACTCTATGTTGCTGTCTTTAAGGAATATTTGCACAGTATTTTAGTGCGCAATCATCCCATTGAATACTTTGTCGAAGGCGGACGCTCACGTACTGGACGCCTACTGCCACCAAAAACTGGCATGCTGGCGATGACGATTCACAGTAACATGCGCGCCTCTGGCAAGCCCATCGCGTTTATTCCGACTTATTTTGGTTATGAACGCCTGATGGAAGGCGGGACCTATGTCGGTGAAATGTCAGGCAAACCCAAAGAATCAGAATCCGTCTGGGGCATCATTAAGGCCGTTCGTAAAATTGAACGCATCTTTGGTAAAGTCCACGTCAGCTTCGGTGAGCCTATCTTCTTGGATCCAATTCTCAAAGCACATGGCGCTGACAAGATTAAAGTCACCGACAACAACGAACCGCTCTCTCATGAAGCGCGACTGGTCGTTGATGACGTTGCAGAAAGAATCATGCGCAATATCAATCGCGCAGCTGTACTCAACCCAGTGACTTTATTATCGCTCGTGCTTTTGGCAACACCTAAACACGCACTCGATGAAGAAACCTGTATTAAACAATTAGACACCTATCGCTCTCTTGCCCAAGCAGTACCTTACGATGAACGTGTCGAAATCACCACGCTCTCTGGGCGCGAAATGATTGCATATGGTCTCAAGTTAAAGCTCATTAAGCGCGTCAATCACCTACTCGGCGATATGATTACGATTGAAGAAGGTCAGGGCGTATTATTGACCTACTTCCGCAATAACATCTTGCACTTATTCATCATGCCATCGCTGATCGCATCATTAGTGCAGCATAATGGACGCATTAGCCGTGAAGAAATTGGCGGTGTTGTTCGCACACTGTATCCATTCCTGCAAGCAGAGTTATTCTTGAAATGGAATGACAACATGCTGGAAGGTCTAATCGATCAGCAGCTTAAAGCGTTGATTGCCGCAGAGCTGGTTCTGGAAGACGGTTCAAATACTCTATATAGCCCACAACCTAACAGCGAAAGCTATAATCAACTATCTGTCCTTGCTGCGCCTGTTCAGCAAAGCTTAGAACGCTATTTCATGACGGTAACATTGTTAGTGCAACAAGGTTCTGGACGTATTACCTCCAAACAAGTGGAAGATTTAAGTCATTTGCTTGGGCAGCGTCTAGGTGTGCTGTATGAATTCAATTCACCAGAATTCTTCGATAAGGCACTATTCCGCAGCTTTGTTTCGGCCTTGGCTGAACTGAAATACATCACTATTCTTGATGGTTTAATTCACTTCGACCACCGCCTGATCAATATGGCACAAGATGCGCGATTAGTGCTGAATGCAGAAACGCTGAACGCATTACAACATATGACCAACGTCACTGAAGAAGAAGTTCAGTCCGCCATTGCGGGTCTTGCGAAGAAGAAAGAAAGAAAACCAAGAGCTAAAAAATAGGTCGACAAAAAAGCTCTCGATTCAGGGAGCTTTTTTTATGGTTCATTTACAATAAAACGTGCTCAAGGAAAATCCGCCATGACAACCGAATTTGTCGCTTATCTACATGAGGTCTTTGCACCCTTTGGTATCATTCAGACTAAACGCATGTTTGGCGGTTTTGGCATTTATCATCAGGGTCTGATGTTTGGTCTCGTTGCAGATGATGTTTTGTACCTCAAAGCCGATGCCACAAGTAGCCCTGCTTTCGAACAATTAGGCCTATCTCAATTTGAATTTGACCGTCATGGCAAAATGATCAAAATGTCTTATTATCAAGCGCCAGAAGAAATTTTTGAAGACTTTGAACAAGCCACAATTTGGGCAAAACGTGGCTATGAAGCAGCACTACGATCAAATCAATCAAAGAAGTGAACTTTTATTTACTCTGAAGAATATGTGACTGCAACAATCCATAACCCAAATGAAATAGATAGTACATCCATCTAAATCAGCTTATGCTTTGAGCAAAGAGTGAGCCAGAATCACAGTCATAATGACTAGTATAATTATCGAGCTTACCGCTATGATCGGAGTGATTTCACGATTATGTTTATACATACACAATCAGATACCATTAGTATCCAACGATCAGTCAGTATCCAATCATCACCTGCAAAGATCTTTGCATTAATTAATGATTTCCGCTGCTGGGAATCTTGGTCTCCTTGGGACAAATTAGATCCGCTCATGGAAAGAACTTTCAGCGGCAGCCCATATGGTCAAGGCTCTATTTATGCTTGGAAAGGAAAAGCTGGGACTGGGCGCATGGAAATTATCACCTCATCTCCAGCGACCCAAATTACCATTCAACTTGAAATAACTAAACCCTTCGAAGCCCACAACAGAGTAGAGTTCATTCTACAATCGTCTGATCAAATGACCGTTCTCACGTGGAGCATGCATGGACCAAAGCCTTATCTCGCAAAGCTCATCGGAATTTTCTTTAATATGGATAAATTTCTTGGTAAAGATCTTGAAAAAGGACTTCAGAATCTAAAAGTGCTTGCTGAGACGTAATAGTGGCATGGCAAAGTAAACATTAAATCTGGAACCGTAATCTCATATCAGCCACAATCAACTTTTCAACTTTAAAAGGCCATGATTAGCAATAAAGTGTTTATACCAGAGTGTAAGCTAGATGATACTTTCCAAAAAACTCAAGCATGATCAAAGCCGCAAAAAGGTCACAACAAAAAGACCTCCAAGCTATTCGGCTCGAAGGTCTTTTAAAAATGAGTTTAGATCAGTCGAATTATTCGTCCGAACCTTCACCAACACGGCGACGGAACTTCTGTCCAGCGCGGAAAGTCACCACGCGACGTGCAGAAATTGGAATTTCCTCGCCTGTTTTTGGATTGCGACCTGGACGCTGGCGTTTATTCCGCAGTTCAAAATTACCAAAACCCGATAATTTAACCACTTCACCCGAGATCAGTGCATTAGAGATTTCAGCAAAAAACAACTCAACCAGTTGTTTTGCTTCGCGTCGATTAATGCCCGTTTTTTCGCTTAAATTGTCTGCCATTTCGGCTTTAGTTAGTGCAGTCATGATGCCCTCAAAGTTGCTCCGTAGGTATGAGACAGCGCCTCAACCACACGCTGCATTCCATCTTTAATTTCCGTATCTTCTAGAGTGCGCTCTGGGTGTTGCCACAATAAAGCAAATGCAAGAGAACGCTTCCCAACCTCAACACCTTGCCCAGTATATTCATCAAACAACCAAGATTGCGTTAATGAACCACCTGCCACAGATGCAATTGTTGTTTGAATTTGACTTACTTGGATACTATCACTAATTAAAACAGCAATATCACGTCTAACTGATGGAAAACGTGACAATTCTGTAAATTTAGATTGCTGTGGTGCGGTTAGTGTTAATACATCTAACTCCGCCACCCAAGTAACACCTAAATCCAATGCGCTCTCTAAGGATGGATGTAATCGTCCTAGATAGCCAATGCTCACTCCCTGCCGCATAATCTCCGCACTTTGGCCAGGATGTAGCCAAGGACGCGTCGATTTATCGAAATTAACCGCAATTCGTGCAGAATGCAAGAGTTGTGCGACATCTGCTTTAAAATCATAGAAATCCATCTGCGGCTTAGCTTCAGCCCATTGCTCCGGTATACGGCCGCCCGTTGCAATCAATGCCAATGTAGGAATCTGTTTTAACTCACTAATTTCCTGTGCTTTACTCGAAGCATAGTTATTGGG
>JASLFQ010000008.1 GCA_030150595.1 Aquirhabdus sp. | reverse complement strand
GTTAGCGATATAGAGCTGATACATAGGAATTCATTCTCCATCGAAATAAAACATCCGTGTTGCCAACGAGGATCTCATTATTGTGCGGGTCAGTTAGCCTTTACAGGCTCTAAATACCAATAGACTGTCATATCAAAAGGCGTCCATCGACTGACTTTCACGCCAGCTTGGCGTAAACCATTACCAATCCAAGTGTTGCATGTTTTAAGCATACTGTATCGACCGTTGGCTTTAAAAAATGCATCGTTTTGATCATAGTGATAATGTGGAATGTTTTGTGCTGTATTTTTGTCTAAGGGAACTGTCTGTAAGACGTAGTTTAGTAATTGTGCGTATTGGTTTTGCGTTAGCTGTAAATGATAAGTTTGAGTACGTGCCATAGACTGGAATTCGTTATGACTCAAATATTCAACGTGTACAAGACTTTGATCTTGGCCTGATAACGCAACCATTGCACGTTTGAATGTGAGATCTTTCCATTCTGGCGTATTTAAATAAAACTCACGATCACCCCAACCGATGGCGATAAAGTCGGTTCCGAGGGTCGGGCTCACAAAAGCGGATGTCGGAAAAATTGTTGTCCAGTCGATCTGAGGCGTTCGCGTCGGAAATATAAAATCGGTATGCACGCCATTTGACGTAATGTAGGCATCAATGGTTGTCGTGTTAGAAACTGGACGAGCATTTGTTTGATTTGTATTTGCGGGGAAAAGCAGGAAGCCAAATGCAACGGAAAGGTAAATCAATACACAGCAAATCAAGAGCATGATGGGTGTCGCGATCAGTAATGCAATTCTTTTCATAGCGCCACTGTCTCATCATGCCCAGAACTTGTATCTCGGCTTATTCACCACGAATGTAGCTTTGTAATTGTTCGATCAGATTTTTTTGGTCTTCAATCACGTTTTTAACTAAATCGCCAATCGAAATGAGACCTAGCAATTGACCTTCTTCGATCACGGGAAGATGGCGTAAGTGGTTATCTGTCATCAGAATCATACAGTGTTCGGTAGTGTCCTTTGGTGTTACAGAAAGAACAGCGTTGCTCATGATTTCATGCACTTGGGTTGCATAAGAAGACCGCTCCATGAGTGCGACCTTACGCGCGTAGTCGCGTTCGGTGACGATCCCAACAACTTTTTCATGATCTGTTACAACGAGAGCTCCAATTCCTTTATCTGCCATGAGTGTAATTGCTTCAAGCACGGTCGCTGAAGGTGTAATGGTGTAAACAGCATGATTTGTTTTTGAATGAAGAATGAATGCGACTGTTTTCATGACGATTTCCAAGTATAGGATTGATTGGAATGAAGCTGTTTGTATTTTAAACGGGCAGCACGAATACGTGGTTCTGTTTGCAGATAGGCGTATTCATTCGTTTTATAGCATAAAATTACATAAGTGAAAGCGATTTATTCAGTTAGTTTTTGCAATTATTGTGAGTTCGATGTGAGATGGCTGACATGCAGTAATGTCAATGTTTTCAGCCAACTCAATAAGTTGACCAATGTCTCATCAATCATTTCTTTGGTAAGTTGGGTGGCTTCTTGAAGCTGTAAGGTCAGCTTGCTGAAATGGGTCACGTCTTGAGATTGGATGGTCTCCATAAAGAATGCCCACAGCGGATGGAGTTGGTGAATTTGTATTTCATCGCTTTGATTCCGATAAATTAACAGACAGGTTGGTATCGGCTGAATGTCTGCTAATGTCGTAGTAGTTGACCATATATGCACAGGGTGTTGATACGCAAGTATCCAACACGTTGTTTTCAGTGCGAATGAGTGCGTTGATATGAGTTGTTGAATATCCATGTCAGTCATTTCGGATGAATGGTCGTCGTGCCATATGACCTCTGCCATATCGACGTAAAGTTCCATCCACTCGTACTGCATCAGTTCACGAAGCCACGGATAATCTTGATGAAGATTTTGAAACACTTCAACGGATTTAAGCTCTACAAAGTCTTTGAAATGCATCGAGATGTCATAGTAGTACGGCGAGTCGCATTGACCATGTTTGAAAAATAAATCAATCAAATTCATCCATATGTCAGATGGCAGCAAGGCTTGAGTCACAGGATAAGTGTGTTCTATAAAACTCGAAATATTATTAAAAATAAGATCTCGATAAATCTGCATACGCAGTGCAGAAACATGATTGGGTAATGGCGCACTATCCGAATGGCGAATCCAGTGCGTAAAGGCGAGTTGATGTTTTTGGAAATCTTTTGAATTGATGATGATATTGGGGGTCATGTCATACGCTCGCTTGACTCAATGCGCGTGCGTGAAGCAGCGAACCGTTTTGAGCAGAATGTCGTGCCTGAAAATCTCTGATTTGATTGACTTCTTTGAATAAAAGATCAAGTGTTGGAATATTGAAATCACGTTCTAATAGCGTCGGACGCACGCCTATGGTGTCATATGTGAATTGTAAGAGTTCCCATACGGCACTGGTCACGTCATTGCCGTGTGTATCAATTAGCAGGGTGACATCCTCTTGATGATGTCCTGCAATATGCAGATAACGGACGCGATCCGAAGGCATGGCTTTGATCAATGCCTGTGCATCGGAGTGATGATTGATGCTATTCACATAGACATTGTTGACGTCGAGCAACAGGTCGCAGTCTGCGCGCTCAATCACTTCGCAAATAAACTCGGCTTCGGACATTTCCGCCGCTGGCATGGCGTAAGTGGAGACGTTTTCAAGGACTAGACGACGACCTAAAATTTCTTGGGCTTGAATAACGCGATCTGCAACATATTTGGCGGCATCTAACGTCATCGGAATCGGCATCAAATCATATAAATATGAGCCATCATTGGTATAACTAAGATGCTCGGAATAGGTTGCAATGTGGTGTGTGTCTAAGAAGCTTCGTACTTGTTTTAAAAATTCGATATTGAGTGGACTGACCCCGCCAATCGACAGCGACAATCCATGACAAGCAAAAGCATAACGTTCAGTATATTCACGCAACATACGCGCATGACGTCCACCCATGCCAATCCAGTTTTCAGGTGCAATTTCGTAGAACTCAGGTGGATTCATCATTTCATCTGAATTCAACTTTTGCTTAAGCTCTTGCATAAAGTCACGCCGTAGCCCAAGCCCTGCGCCATGCAAAGTATCTTTGGTTTTGGATGGATTAAATGCCGTCACGGTGAGCGTTCCTTGTGAAATAGCCTTGATGAAATCGCAAAAGGTTTTCGCGGCCGCCTATCAATGATAAACAGCCGCGATGAACAAATTATTTTTCTACGACCATACCGTTAACCATTTTTTTGCCTTTGTCAGCGCCGCATTTAGCTTCGCCGCATTTGCCTTCTTTCATGCCGCCCATCGCTGGTTTATGCACGTAAGATTCTACGACCATACCGTTGACCATTTTTTTGCCTTTATCAGCGCCGCATTTAGCTTCGCCGCATTTACCTTCTTTCATGCCGCCTTTTTCTGCTTTATGAATACCACATTTTGCTTCGTGAGTTTTGGACATTGCGCCTGTATCTGTTGTCGACATAGCCATGGCTGTTGGTGCAGCAGGTGCATCCGCAGCGTGTGCAAGACCAGTGAGTGACATCGCTAACATTGCAGCGATCGGGGTCAGAGTTTGTAGTTTGTTTGACATGAGAGTTATTCCTTAGATTGTGCTTTTGGGTTAAGTGGCGCACACCGTTAATTTGTACGCTCCCAAGGTAGACGCGGCTCATCAGGATTTGTTACATCGATTTCAGAAAATAATTTAAATAAATTTATTTTTTATTTTTTTCATTGATCCGTGTAATGAAATGAGGAGTCGTGTGTCTAAGGAGTACATTTTCTATATCAGTTGAGTCGTTATCATGAAAACCATTTGCTTAAAGTCACATATTCAAACCATTCATGCATTATTAGATCGTCTATCGAGTTTGTTAAAGCCGTTAGATGGAATCCCTGCTTTGGCATTACGACTTTATCTTGCGCCTGTATTCTGGACAGCGGGGATGAATAAATTAGCGGCGTTCTCGGATACGGTGAGTTGGTTTGGTGCGGATGGTTTGGGATTGCCGTTTCCGACATTGATGGCGAGTTTGGCGCTTGGTACGGAATTAACGGGTGCGGTGTTGTTGACACTCGGTTTGTTTACGCGTTGGATTAGTATTCCACTCATTATCACGATGTTGGTCGCGATCTTTAAGGTGCATTTGCCGAATGGCTGGCAAGCGATTGCTGATTACACGGCGCCATTTGCCAATCAACGTGTGATTGAATCAGGCGATAAGATTGAAGCGGCGCGTGAGATTTTGCAGAAATATGGTAATTACGATTGGCTGACGTCGAGTGGTAATTTCGCCATTATCAATAACGGTGTAGAGTTCGCGGTGACGTATTTAATCATGCTGCTGGCACTGATTTATATGGGTGGTGGACGCTTTGTCAGTATGGATTATTGGCTGGTGAAGATGACAAAGCGTTGAGTTAAACTTGTAGAGGTGGGGCTCTTTATAGAGCCTCACAAAGAATAAAAATTAGGAATTTAAAAACCATCCATATGGAAATCCGTAGCGCCAGACATTGAGTAGTTCGTCACTATTTTTTATTCCAAGAATTGCTATTGATTCCTCTATGTAGATTAAAGCGCGATCTTTTTCTTCGGAATCGAGATTATCTAGGTTTGTTATGTTGGCTTTAATAGAGCTAAGTACCGATGATTTTGTGGGTTTTATTTCAGCGGCTTGAATCATTTTTTGAATAATCGCATTTACTTCATTTTCAGCAGTCTTTCTCACAGGCTCTTTAGGTGGGAAAAAATATAAGTTCTTCTTATCTTCATGAAATTTTGATTCTGATAATAATTGAGCTAATTGATTTCTTTTATCTAAATTAAGCACAATTGGCTGATCATTAAAGTACGTTGGCCATATTTCAAAAGAAAAGCCACTAATACCAAGAGCTATCAGGAGCGAAAGAGTTGCGAGTGGTATCAGAATTATCTTAAAAAACAATTTCACTACTTCGACAACCCATTCACCCACGCATCAATCTGCTGATCATCAGGCTCGACAAAACGATATTGCGGCAAAGTTTTCTGCAACAAATGCATCTGGCGCATAAAACGACGGCAATTGGTACAGATACCCAAGTGCACGCGGAAGCTTATCCGCTGCGAAGTGGTCATATTCCCAGCCATATAATCACTGGCAAGGTAGCCAATATCTTTACATTTCAACATATCAACCTCCCTTAGCAGTCGCCAGTAGATTCGTAATGAGACACCATCGCATGAATCGTGATTCGTGCACGGTGCAAGAGTACCCGTAGATTAGACGCAGAAACTTGCAGATTGTTACAGACTTCTACAGTATCGAGTCCCATAAAATCAGTCAATGTCATCGCCATGCGCTGGCCTTGCGGAAGTTTGTCTAAATGCTTTTCTAAACATTCTTTTAAAACATGGGCTTCAAGTAATTTATCTGGAGAGTCATCTGTCCAGCCTTGCCATGGCGCCGCCCAATGATCTGTTTGATCGAATGCGTGTTGAAGTGGATCTTGAGCATCACTTAATCCATCCAAAGAAATTTCCCGTCGAGTTTGGCGAATATAACTATAGGCTTTATTCATGGTAATCCGCACCAACCACGTTTTCAGACTTGAACGGTGCTCAAAATTTGGTAAAGCGGATAACGCCGCAATCCAAGCTTCTTGTACAATGTCATCAACAGCATGAGGACAAATCCCGCGCGCAGCGGCGATCATGGCGCCACCATGAAGTTTCATGACTTCACGCAATGCTGCTCGATCACCTTTATTGATGCGCGATGCAATTTCGATTTCTTCTTCGTACATAAAAATCAACTGGAAAATGAGCTAAATGCGAATGAATACGACTGACGAAATTTAACATGTATTTGAAGCGAATCTCGCCTGATTAGCAAGGTTATCTCTAATTTATAAGCAAAGATTTGCAACCCCTGAAAATCATGAAACCTGCTAAAATTAATCATTCATTTTCACCGATTTTTTACAATGTCAGATCCTCGTCCGAAAATCGTTCGCCGTGCAATTAGTGGTGTTTTCCTGCTGAATAAACATCAAGGTTACAGCTCCAACGGCATTTTGCAAAAAGTCCGTTGGCTGTATCGCGCACAAAAAGCAGGGCATACAGGTGCGCTTGATCCTTTAGCGACGGGATTACTGCCCATTTGTTTGGGCGAGGCGACGAAGTTTTCTCATTATTTATTAGATTCGGATAAAACCTATCAGACCGTGGTGCAATTGGGTGCGACCACAACGACTGGTGATAAAGAAGGCGAAGTTCTACAAGAGTTTGATATACCTGCGCTAAACGCGCAATTGATTGAAAGTGTCCTCGCACAATTTCGCGGTCCAATTATGCAAGTGCCACCGATGTATTCGGCATTGAAAAAAGATGGTCGTCCGTTGTATGAGTTGGCTAGACAAGGCATTGAAATTGATCGCCCTGCGCGCCCTGTGACGATTTATACGCTGACGCTGGATGCGTTTGATGCGACTACGCTGACCTTAACCGTGAAATGCAGCAAAGGGACTTATATTCGTACGCTGGCTGAAGATATTGGTGCGGCGTTGGGTAGTGGTGGTCATGTGGCGAAGTTACATCGCACGCAAACGGCATCTTTTGTGCTGGATGAGCATAATACGATTGAGTATTTAGAGTCGCTGGATGATGCTGGACGTGATGCATTGTTGTTGCCAACGTATGCGGCGGTGGATTATTTACCGCGCATTGATTTAAGTTTGGATGAGGCGGTTTTCTTTAGTCGTGGACAGGCGATTAATGCGGGAAGTGCTGAGTTAGGCGAGACGCTTGCGTTTGAAAGTGGTCGGTTTTTAGGTCTGGGTGTTGTGGATAAGTTTAGGACTTTGCATCCAAAACGTGTGGTGAATTAAATAAGGTTTTGAACCGTTCATAATAATAAGGATAAAAAATGAAAAGGCAGTCTGTCGCAATCATCGGTGCAGGCACGGCGGGATTAGCGACAGCAATTGTTCTGGCTCAGCAAGGCCATGACATTACAATTTTTGAGCAAGTCGCACAGATGGAAAACGTCGGGGCTGGCTTATTGTTACAACCATCAGGCATGGCAGTTTTTCAGCATCTAGGCGCGTTGGAACATGCGTTAGATCTAGGTGCGCCTATTGATGCACTGCAAGGTTGGACGAAAGGTTCAATGCTGTTGCATAGTCGCTATTCAGAGTTCGCACCGCAGTTAACAGGTCTAGGCATGCATCGAGCATCACTATGTGACGTGTTGATGCAGCAGTTAAAACAATATGCCGTGCAGTGGTCGATGGCAACTGAGGTGTTGGCGGTCACGGATCATCGCGATCAGATGCAAGTTGAAATCTCAACGCCGCAAGGCAAAAAATCGCTGACCTACGATGTGGTGCTGGTTGCCAATGGTGCGCGCAGTCAGTTGCGTCCGAAGGCGTGGACGCGTTTCGATCAGCCTTATCCATGGGGCGCTGTCTGGGCGATTGTGCCTGAAACGACCCATCTGGATTATCGAATCTTGCATCAGTTTTATCATGGGTCATCGCGCATGATGGGCTTATTGCCAACAGGATCTATTCCACAGGCTCCTGGACAACGTTTGACGAGCATTTTCTGGAGTTTACCGACCTGTGAAATTGATCAATGGATTCAATCTCCGCATACACAATTGCAGGAATGGCACGCGGAAGTCCGTGAGTTATGGCCGCAAGCAGGGATGTGGTTGAAAGATAGTATTCACAGCACCTCGCAGTTTTTTCCTGCGCGCTATCGCGATGTGGTGATGTCTCGTTTTGGCGAGAATCGTTTAGGTGTGCTGGGTGATGCTGCGCATGCGATGAGTCCGCAGTTAGGGCAGGGCGCGAATATGGCGTTACTGGATGCGTGGGCGATTGGGCAAGCTTTTGCTAAGTCAGAAAACTATACAGATGTATGGATGCATTATCATCGAGTCAGACAGCCCTCGATTCGGTTTTATCAATCAATGAGTCGATTATTGACACCGCTTTATCAATCCCATTCAAAGAAAAATGGCATTCTCCGTGATACGGCATTTACATGGATGCATCGTGTGCCGTGGTTACGTAAGCAAATGGCAGCAACAGTTGCGGGTGTGAAAATGGGCCCTTTGCGTGAAATGAAGCTCAATCACATCCGCCATCGAACTTAAAAGGCATCGCAGAGTGTAGG
>JASLFQ010000120.1 GCA_030150595.1 Aquirhabdus sp. | reverse complement strand
AAATCGGTACAGATGACTTGGTTCGCGACATTACGATGAACAAACATTTCACCAGGCGCTAAACCCACTAATTCAGTTGCAGGAACTCGACTATCTGAACAGCCAATCCAAAGGTATTTTGGTGCTTGTTGATCGACCAATTTACTGAAAAATGATGGGTCGCGTTCGACTGTTTCTGATGCCCATGCGCGATTGCTTTGTAGCAGATGATCTAAAGACATAACGATTAAAACTCAAGTAGATTAAACGAAATGGATTGAAGCGCTCAGCATATTCAGGTGGCGTTACGATTCAGTTAATGTTTCATCACTCTTGTGATAAAACATTAGCTGCAGTTGCTTCGGTCGTGGCTGGCTGATGCTGTGCAAGATCTTCGCGATGGATGGTTTCAAACAAACGAATGAGTTTGCGTTCGCTATACATCGCGGTATAAATCTGAAAAATAAATCCTGCCAAAAGCGCAATAAATCCCCAAAACATCAAACTTCCCAAAGCTGCCAATTGTACCAATTGATTGGTTGGTAGCTTTCCAATTTCAATTTGACCTGCGAGCATGTTTGGGTTGAGATAGAGTGGTTTTTGTTGGTAGAGCCAATAACACAAGATTGCTAATAGTACCCACAACAACCATCCCGTCATATTCCAAGCACGAATCTGACGTAACCGACTTTTCATATAAGCATCACGTTTTTGAGCAATTTTCGCCATTTGCTCTGAGATGTGGCTATCTGTGATTGTTGGGTCGGTCAACATTGCAAATCATCCTTGTATGTAGGGTTTAATGGACACTGCATCAAAAAGACGCAGGTATTGAACCAAAAATAATAAATCAGTTAAATGACAATACTTGTTTAAAAATGTGCATAAAAGCACACCATTCACATTTGTTGAATGTCATTGTGCAAGTCAGGCTAGCGTACGCGGACTTTCTCTCGTTCGCGTTTAACCAATTTATCTTTGATCCGTTGACGCTTCAACGGCGATAAATAATCAACAAATAGTTTTCCGCTCAAATGATCCATTTCATGTTGAATACAAACGGCAAGCAAACCATCCGCTTCAATACTGACAGGTTGACCTGAAAGGTCTAATGCATCAATCCGTACGCGCGCTGGTCGTTCTACTTTATCGTACACTTCAGGAACAGACAAACATCCTTCTTCATAAGGAACTGTCTCGGTGCTAAGCGGCGTGACTTTCGGATTGATAAAAACCATTGGCTGACTTTTATCTTCTGAAATGTCCATGACGATGAGTTCAATATGTCGATCAACTTGGCTTGCTGCTAATCCCACACCTGGTGCGGCGTACATTGTCTCTAACATGTCGTTTGCGAGAGTACGAATGTCCTCTGTCACTTTTGCGATCGGCTTAGCGCGCGTCCGTAATCGTGGATCTGGAAAGCTTAAAATGGGAAGTAGGGCCATGATGTGGTGATATTCCTTGTGTTGCATTGATCGTAAAAATATGTGATCGATGAAGATCTATTTTATTGCTTATTATAAAGCATTGATGAAACGTTGTGCGGAATGAAATTTTTACCCTTAAAACACGTATCTGCTGCTTTATATTGACTCACAAGTAGGCTAATCTCAAGATTGGTGCATACAAATGCAATTAAGATCGGGTGAATACTAGACTTAGGCTCAATAAACGCTTATTGTAAATGCCAACAGGGGACAGACAGGCAGTATAGCCTGAACGTGTGATCCATTATATTAGGGAAATGATAATGAGCGTGTCTATGTCTAAATGCATGCAGCACAATTTACAGAATTCACAAGTCGTTTCAGACCATTTGACGCCTCTAAGCGAGCAGACCATGCATAAAAAAAATCGGATGACCACGTTAGTGTTGGCCATGACTTTGGGTCTTGGCATGCCAATCCTTGCTTCAGCAACCAATAATCCACCACCCGCCGTTCGTGCGGATGCGCCTGATACCTATATCGTGAAGAGAGGCGATACGCTTTGGGATATTTCAGGTAAATACCTAAAAGACGCGTGGCGCTGGAAGGAAATTTGGGCAGTCAATCCACAGGTCAAAAACCCGCATTGGATTTATCCAGGTGATCGTCTGATTCTTTGTAATATTCATGGGCATAAAGTGGTTGGCGTAGACTCAGGCGATGGCTGTGTGGGTGTAGAGCGCCGCATGAACGCGCCCGCAGATGATTTAGAAAATAATGTTGTTAAATTGGAACCTGAGGTTCGTACGCAGCCACTTGATGCGGCAGTACCAGCGATTCCTTTAAATAAGATTAAAACTTGGTTGATTAATGGTAGTGTCGTGAGTGCCGATACGTTGAAAAACTCCCCTTATGTATTGGCAACCAATGAGCACCATGTACTTGCAGCTGCTGGAGATCCTGTATATGTACGCGGTGGGCGCTTAGTTGTGGGTGATAGTTATGGAATCTATCGTGCAGGTGTGCCGTTTATTGATCCAGAAACCAAAGAAATTTTGGGCTCAGAAGCACGTCTTATTGCGCGTGGTACAGCTACTGCGGTAAATGATGATGTTTCTACAGTTGAGTTGACGGAAACTGTGCAGCAAGAAGTGCGTGAAGGCGACAAGGTTATGCCAGAGGAAGTGATGCATGATCCTGGTATTTTTTATCCTACAAACTCTGAAAATGTCGCTCCAGGTCGTTTGATTCGGGTTATGGATGGCCTAGAGAATGCGGCAACGAATAGTACGATTGCAATCAACCGTGGTGAGCGTGAAGGTGTACAAGTCGGTCAAGTCTTTGCGGTTTATCGTCGTGGTGCTCTAGTCGTGGATAGTCATGATGGCAAACAAGTTCGTCTGCCAAGTGAGCGTGCTGGATTGGCCATGGTTTTCCGTACGTTTAAGAAACTGAGCTATGCGATTGTTCTAGAATCTAAAGGTGCAATTAACGTTGGTGATGAATTGCGTCCACCAGTAGTTCCGACAGCTGATTAAGATCTGTAGTTAGACAATAGAGTAAGAGATGACGCTGGCGCTATTTGCTGATGATTTTGGTTTAAACGAGTCAGTAAATGATGCCGCAAAGCAAGCTGATTTGAACTACTCAATATCATCCCCTATTTCTAAGAAATCTTCCCAAGGCTGGCTCAATGAGCTGGCCTTGTGGCATTTGGTCAATCATTCAATTGTGACTTGGCGCGGCTTGATTGCTCATTTTGGCAATGCTGAACATGCGATTCACGCGTCGGTCGATGATTGGAAGTCGCTTGCATTGCATGCGAGTCACATTAAACGTCTTAAAAGCTGGCATGAGCGTGGCACAACATATCAGCACTTTGATCAGACACTATCCGCCTTAGAGCGTGGCGATTTCCAGCTGCTGTTTGAACAAATGCCAGAATATCCCTCACTACTCATGAAAATTGATGACGCACCACCATTTCTTTTTTATCGTGGCAATGTTCAGTGTTTACACCAGCCACAATTGGCGATGGTGGGTACACGTAAGCCTTCGCCAAGTGCCCGAAAAATTGCATTTGAGTTTGCAAAAAGTTTGGCGCAATCAGGAGTTTGGATTAGTAGTGGTTTAGCGCAAGGCATCGATGCGGACTGTCATCGTGGTGCGCTTGCAGCGGGTGGTGGGCGGACGATTGCGGTGTTGGGTACGGGTATTGATATGTGTTATCCGACAGCGCATCAGACGTTGTACGATCAGATTGTTGCTGAAGGTGGCTTGGTTCTTACCGAATTTTTACCGAAAACTGAGCCGCTGGCACATCATTTTCCAAGACGAAATCGAATTGTGAGTGGTATGTCTGTGGGTGTTTTGGTTGTCGAAGCTGCATTGAAAAGTGGTTCACTAATCACTGCGAGATTGGCGGCTGAGCAAGGTCGTGATGTCTTGGTGATTCCTGGGCATATTGCCAATGAGCAAGTGGCGGGTTGTCATCAGTTGATCCGTGAAGGTGCGCGATTGGTGACCAGTGTTGAAGATATTTTGGAAGATTTGAATCTGTCACGTAATCCGCTGCTCTCAAATGAGTTTTCTGCAAATTCTAGTGCCGAAGTTGAGCAACAAGTCTCTTCTGCTGAACCATTAGAGCCACATTTGCAACCATTGATGGTGCATTTGGACTGGACTGGGCAGAGCATAGATGCTTTGGTTGAGGCGAGTGGAATTGATGTTGCGACGTTGTCGGGGCTTTTGATGGAACTTGAACTGTCAGGATTGGTGACGCAAGTGAATGGTCTCTATCAGCGGTGTCGGGTATGACGATGATTGATGAGCGGATAGATTTGGCGGTTGCCGCACTGCGAGCGGGTCAGGTGATTGCATATCCCACAGAAGCGGTTTGGGGTCTCGGTTGTGATCCGTGGAATGAGCAGGCGGTTTTAGAGCTGCTACGCTTAAAGCAGCGGCCTGTAGAAAAAGGTTTGATTTTGATCGCATCTGATATTGAACAAGTTGAGCCTTATCTTGAGAAGTTAACGTCTGAACAAAGAAAAATGGTCATCGCTATTTGGTCTGATGAAACCGCCCCCGCGACAACTTGGCTTGTGCCTTTGACTGCAAATGTTCCCAAATGGATTTCAGGTGAGCATCAGCAAGTCGCTGTGCGCGTGACCAAGCATGTGCAAACTCAAGCGTTGTGTCGCGCATTTGGACGACCAATTGTATCGACGAGTGCGAATCCGAGTGGTGAGCCGTCGGCGATAAATGCGGCGATGGTTCGTTCTTATTTTTGCGATCAAATTTTTGTTTTAGACGGTGAGACGGGTGGCGCGACTCAGCCGAGTGTGATTCGGGATGTAGGGACGGGGAAAGTGCTCCGGGGGTAACTTACAGAAGCTGAATGCAGTGGTGTTATGTCTTTTTAATAATTAAGCCTTCATTTTCAGAAGGTTCTTCAAAAAAATTGGTGACATGGTAGAACATCGCTTCAGTATCAAATGCTGCTCTTTCAGGTTGCTCGGTTCGTCTTTGTGCGATTTGCTTTATACAGTCTTCGTCACTAACATCTAGGTAAATGAGCTCATGTTTTGCATTGATTTCGGAGGCTAATTCTAAAAGCCATTTACGCTGTGATTTGGTATTGGCTGGGAAGTCCATGACGACATTCGTGCCTACTGACAGCATGTTTTGGACATGAGTTTTAAGCAAAGGCTTCAGTTGAGCTGAGTACTTTATATAGTCTTCGAATGAGGTAATTTGGTTCGGGTATAGAGATGACAACCACTCATCTTCAGAAAGGATAACGGCATTTTTTTCTAGTGCTAATTCTTTGGATTTAGTTGATTTTCCAGCTCCCATTTTGCCGCAGAAGAATGTCAGCGCTCCATTTTCTTTCATGTTTTTCTCCGCTAATTTAACCCATCTAACAACATCCTAAAATCCCGTGCAATTCTTCTCGTCGCCTTAAACGCTGCATGATTGATCGTCGCCATGCTCACAAAGCCATGTCCTTGACCTTCCACACGATAAGCAACGCAATGTGAGCCTGCTTCACGCATTTTGAGCGCGTAAGTCTCGCCTTCGTCACGTAGGCTGTCGAATGCAGCGGTGACGATGAGTGCAGGCGGTAGGTTTGTTAAATTACCAAACATGGGTGATACACGGGGATCGTTGAAAGGCAATAAACTGCGAGATAAATGCAGTTCCTTACAGAATTCCACATCCACGCGAGATAAAAATAAACCTTCACCAAAAGCGTGATGTGATGGGTAATCATTGACCAAGTCTAAAGAGGGATACATCAAAAGCTGTGCAGCAGGAGCGTAGGGCTTTCCAGCGGCAAGTTGACTAACCACGGCAGCGAGATTGCCCCCAGCGCTATCACCACCGACAGCAATCTTGGTCGGGTCAGCACCTAAGCTTGCTGCATGTTCGTGCGCCCATTTCAGCGTATCAAGGCAGTCTTCAATGGCTGCTGGCGAAGGATGTTCTGGGAGTAGGCGATAAGCAACACTAAGCACCTGCATTTGTCCGTGTTGGCATAATATACGGCAAGGGTCATCATGCGTATCGATGTCACCCACAATAAAACTACCGCCATGAAAGAACAGTAAAAGCGGTAATGGTTCTTGAGCTTTTTCAGCTCCGCCATGCAGGATAGGCGTGTAATGACGAACGGTTAACTTGCCAGAACGACTTGGTATTTCCCAGTCTTTCACCGTGGCGACAGGTATTGGGTTGGAAATTGCCGCCATGTCTCTGCGGAAACTGTAGCGACTGACTTCTGGATGTGGCTTGGTATTGTGACTATCTGCGGCAGTCATATATTTGCGCACAGAGAGCAGCACTTGAATGTGCGGATCGAGTTCTGGATAACGCTCGTGATTAAAGCCCAGAGACTTAGCGATGGCGCGATGACTGTTGGGCGGAAGTTTCATCGATAAACGCAGGGCGATACCTTTGAGTTTATCGAGACGTGCAGTCAGATTATTGAAGCGACCTATCAAAACACCAGCTCCTGATGATTCATTCATAATGAGGTGTTTTGAAGTTGCAAACGGGCAATATTCAGCGCGACCATCTTAGCGATCCAGTTTCCCATCCAACAAGGCTCTAAAATCATGCGCAATTCGGCGCGTTGATTTAAACGCGGCACGGTTGATCGTGGTCATATTGATGAAACCATGTCCCTGACCTTCAATCCGATGCGCAATGCAATGTGAACCTGCTTCGCGCATTTTCACGGCATACATTTCGCCTTCATCACGCAAAGCATCTAACTCAGCAGTGACTAATAATGCGGGTGGCAATCCTGCGAGCTTTCCTAGTAAAGGAGAAACGCGAGGATCAGAGAATGTCACTTGGCTGTGAGCGACGTAGGCGTTCTTTGCATTGTCCATGTCGCTTTGATCGAGAAATAAGCCTTCACCATAAGTAGCGTGTGTTGGGAACTTATTTAAAAGATCGACAACAGGATAAATCAGCAACTGTGCAACAGGGGCATAAGGTTTTCCGACAGCAAGTTGGCTGACGACAGCGGCAAGATTACCGCCTGCGCTATCTCCACCCACAGCAATTTTTGTCGGATCAATATTTAAATCTGCTGCATGTTCATATGCCCACTTAAGTGCTTCTAAACAATCTTCAACTGCGGTTGGCGCTGGATGTTCTGGGGCAAGGCGATAAGCGACACTGAGCACTTGAACTTGTGCATGTTGGCAGAACAAACGACATGGTTCGTCATGTGTATCTAAATCACCGACCACAAAACCACCACCGTGGAAAAATACCAATAACGGCAGTTTGTCGCCGTCTGTTTTTGCACTACCTATTCGCTTTGGAGCGTAATGACGAACCGCAATTTTTGCTAAATTGACTGGAATTTCCCAGTTTGTCACGGCTTCAACAGGCGTTGGCTTGCCAACAATGGAAGCCATTTCTTTACGAAAGTGACGACGGCTTTTTTCTGGATTGGTGCCGATTAAATCTCCGCCGCCCATGAGTTCGCGTGCGACGATCAACATTTGTAGATGGGAGTCGAGATTGGCGTGTTTTGGATCAAACCCAAGCGCTTTGGCAAGAGCACGTTGACTAACTGGTGGTAGTCGCATCGTTAAGCGCGCTACGGTTCCTTGCAGTTTTTCAGCTCGCGTGGTCAGATTGTGGATTAGTCCAGTCACAACGCTTACTCCTGATTTCAAATTTGGGCTATTAAAACATGTCTCGCATGAAAGGAACATGGCGAAAATTGTTCAATGTTTTACTGAGCTGAGTTGGTTTTTTATGGTATCAATGTCGGAATTATCACATATCTACCTTGAATTATGGCGATCAAACCCAATTCATTTCACATGATTTTATATCACCGAGTGCGTACAGCGCTATTTCGTTGCTTTTATTATTGTCGTTATTTATTAAAGAGGTCTGTTATGTCTCACTCGAAACACCATGATGCACCAGAAAGTAGTGCATCAGAAAATAATGCAGAAGTGGATATTGCATCTACTGAAAATGCAGAAGGCATAGAGGATAGTTCTGTTGAAGTTTCTCCAGAACGAGCACGTATCGCAGAACTTGAAGCGCAAGTGAAAGATATTCAAGCACGTGCCAATGCCGATATGTATAACTTCCAAAAACGCGTTGAGCGTGAAACGGATAATGCAAAGAAATTTGCTTTAGAAAAATTTGCAGGCAGTTTACTGGATGTGGTTGATAACTTAGAGCGTGCGATTGCGGCTGCGCCAGCGGATAGCAACCAAGGTCTGTTAGATGGTGTGCAATTGACCCATAAGGCGCTCTTAACAGCGCTAGAAAAGCATCATATTCGTGTGATTGATCCTGCTGGCCAAGCGTTTGATGCAGAACAACATCAAGCGGTCGGTATTGATCCAAATACGCCAGAAGGTCAAGTCGCTAATGTGCTTCAAAAAGGCTACAGCTTGTCAGGCCGTTTACTGCGCCCTGCAATGGTTACTGTGGGTCAATAAGGTTTAAATGGGCGTTTGAGTGGTGCATGGTGTTAAATATCATCATTCAAATGTCCTGATTAAGATCTTCAATATAGAGGTTTTTTTAAGAATATTTTTTGTGATGACTTGAAAATCTGCACATCAGTCGCATATTGAATAGCACATGCAGCAATGCTGCTACACACATGATTTGACATTCGGATTTTGATCGTCAGTTTTAATTTTCAGTTTTTGATTTCCGAATCATACATTTTGAGATAAGGAGTAACAACGTGGGTAGAATTATAGGTATTGACTTAGGTACAACCAATTCATGCGTCGCTGTGATGGAAGGCGACAAAGTAAAAGTCATTGATAACGTTGAAGGCGCGCGTACAACGCCATCAATCGTTGCATATAAAGATTCAGAAATTCTGGTGGGTCAAAGTGCAAAACGTCAAGCAGTGACGAATCCAAAAAACACGCTGTTTGCGATCAAGCGTTTGATTGGTCGTCGTTATAGCGATGACGTGGTACAAAAAGACATTGGCATGGTGCCTTACAAAATCGTGCAAGCTGATAACGGCGACGCATGGGTTGAAGTCAACGGCAAAAAACTGGCTGCACAACAAGTGTCTGCTGAAATCTTGAAAAAGATGAAGAAAACTGCAGAAGATTACTTGGGTGAGCCAGTAACTGAAGCGGTTATTACTGTGCCTGCATACTTCAATGATGCGCAACGTCAAGCAACGAAAGATGCTGGCTTGATCGCAGGATTGGACTTAAAACGTATCATCAACGAACCTACTGCAGCAGCGTTGGCGTTCGGTATGGACAAAAAAGAAGGCGACCGTAAAATTGCAGTTTACGACTTAGGTGGTGGTACTTTTGACGTATCTATCATTGAAATCGCAGACCTTGA
>JASLFQ010000314.1 GCA_030150595.1 Aquirhabdus sp. | reverse complement strand
AGCGATTAAGCTTGCTACCAAAGTGCTTAATCCACCGACAATTCCAATTTTTTTGTTGTTAAACACAGTAATACCCCATTCATCTGTTGAAAGAGATTGCATGTTGCCAGAATTTTTATATTCAATTAAACAATATAAATTTGTTTGCTTAGCATTATTTATTATATAAATAAGTTTTTTTCAATCAGGCTTTTAAAAAAACATTTGTAGAATCAGTATGGTATTTTGTTAAATCATGTGACTAACGTAACGCATTGTCACCTCAGATTCAGGGGAAATTTTATTCTTAATACGGCTATCACTTGCACATTAACGGATAAAAGAAGCAAATAATGATCACTTAAAAAACACAAAATCGGATGCAAAAAAAAACCAGCATAGCGTCAAATACAATGCTGGTTTCTACTTCAAGACAGTTTGTTATTCGTCGTTTTGGAACATCGCTGTGACAAATTCTTTGGCAATGAATGGTCGTAGGTCATCAATCTTTTCACCCACGCCAATAAAGCGAATCGGCACATGACTACGACTGGCAATATTGAATAACATGCCGCCTTTTGCCGTACCATCTAGCTTAGTAATCGTCAGACCAGTCAATCCAACCGCATTATCAAATTCTTGAACCTGATTAATGGCGTTCTGCCCTGTTCCTGCATCCACCACCAACATGATTTCATGCGGAGCAGTTCCATCCAATTTCTGCATAACGCGTTTTACTTTTTTCAGCTCTTCCATCAGATTACTTTTGGTGTGCAAACGTCCAGCCGTATCTGCAATCAGCACATCAATACCACGCGCACGTGCACTCTCGAACGCGTCAAAGATCACAGAGGCACTGTCCGAACCATTACCTTGCGCAACGACAGCAATATCATTGCGCTCACCCCAAACTTGCAATTGTTCAGTCGCCGCCGCACGAAACGTATCACCCGCTGCAAGCATGACTTTTTTACCTTCACCTTGCAGACGCTTAGCGAGTTTACCAATTGTTGTTGTCTTACCAACGCCATTCACGCCAACCATGAGAATGACATAAGGACGTTTATTTGGATCAATATGTAATGCTTTCACACGCGGCGCAAGCAAGGTAACGAGCTCTTCTTGCAATGCTTGATATAGCGCATTGGAATAAATCAATTCACGGCGTTCAGTACGCTCAGTGAGATTTTTAACAATCGTTCGCGTTGCTTCAACACCAATATCCGCAACAAGAAGCTGTGTTTCAATTTCTTCAAGCAACTCATCATCGATTTCTTTACCACCAATTAGTAAATTCACGACGCTGTCGGTAAAACCACGACGCGTTTTTGCCAGACCCAACTTCATCCGACCAAAGAAACCACCTGAATCTGCTTCATTAGCATCGGATGATTCGACCTTATGTTCAGTGACTTGAGTCTTTTCAGGTTGAATAGCAACAGCTGGTTGAACAACAGACGGTACGGGAACCTCAACTTTAGGCGGTTCAACAGGAGCAGGAGTCACAGGTGTTTTTTCAGGAAAAATGAGAGGTGCATTCAGACCAGAATATTGCGACATCGGATTGGAACTTTGGTTTGACATGCTACGTGGGCTCACTTTCAGGTATCGGTGAAGAATGGATGGCGTGAATATTATTTTAGATTCTAGCATGTCCATTCATAGAAATTTGGTTTCCACTTAACCTGTCAACTCATCATGAGTCTAAAAACTAAATGGCTTAATCTTGAATGGGGCTATTGTTACCACTTTACAACACCCTAAAGTGCTAATTTGCAGATTAAAGACTAGCAACTCTACGTGGCTTCGCTATGCTATGGCTCTTATTTTTATTCTCATGAATTATCGCCATGCAAGGTCCTACTGTGCACGCTCATTTCACCATTCGGTTAGTACCTTTACTCATCGGAACAATTTTCAGCACAAGTGTTTGTATCGCATATGCAGACACACCTGCTGTAACGCCAGTATCAGCAACGACAACCGCACTCGAAAATTCCAATACAAAAACATATGAAGAGACATTACCAAACGGTTTAAAAATCATTATTCGCGAAGATCACCGCACACCAGTCGTGATGACGCAAGTTTGGTACAAAGTCGGTTCTAGTGATGAGAATTCAGATGAAACAGGTCTGTCTCATGCACTCGAACACATGATGTTTAAAGGAACGACCAAAGTTCCAAATGATGAGTATTCACGAATCAACACCCGATTTGGTGGCGAAACCAATGCCTTTACGACAGCGAACTACACGGGATATTACCAACTCTACCCTGCCAATCGTTTAGGGCTTGCACTCGAAATGGAAGCGGATCGCATGCAGAATCTGAAATTAAAAGAATCAGATTTTACGCCTGAAATGCAAGTCATCATGGAAGAGCGTCGTATGCGCACTGATGATAATCCACAAGCATTGGCGTATGAGCGTTTTAAAATGATGGCGTATCCAACCAGTCCACTACGCTATCCAACGATTGGTTATATGAAGAGCATCAAGAAACTCAAACTCGATGCACTCAAACGCTGGTATCAAACATGGTATACCCCAAATAACGCAGTCTTAGT
>JASLFQ010000001.1 GCA_030150595.1 Aquirhabdus sp. | reverse complement strand
CAATTGAAGTTACAACGACTTGTTCAGCGGATGGAAATGAAGTATTTGAATAGCAGGCAATAAATCGTCCAAGGATATTTTCTGCTGCTTTCCCATGCAGCTGTTGATGAGCGACGGCACGGATGAGTGCCTCGTAAGGTTCTCGGTCGGATAGAGTAGGCTGTGGATATGAACCGATTTCATTAATGAGTTTAGCCCAATCTTGATCGATGTTTGCGAGATATTGTTCAGCAGGACTATAAGGTGTTTGGTCTTTGTGTCGTAAAGCATTCATGGAATTGCCCAATTAATCATTACCTGCTTATTTTGACAATAACCCGAATCTGATCAATCTAAAAGCTCTTTTCTCTTTGAGTGTAATTACATGACTTTGCGGAAAGTTAAATTGATTCGCCGATGACCTGTCAGTGGATGATTGCCATCGATGAGTGGTTCAATGCCATGAAAGGCAAGACGTGAGCTTTTACCCCAAACTACAACATCCCCATGTTCAAGCCTATGGCGTTGTGGACGATCTGAACGGACATTGCCACCAAATAAGAAGATTGCAGGTAAACCAAGAGATACCGAAACGATTGGTGCCGAGAAGTCGCGTTCATTCTTGTCTTGATGTAGTGATAACTTTGCGCCAGCTTGGTAGCTGTTGATAAGGCAACTGTCTGGAACGAATTCATTGAAACCAGCTTCTTTAGCAGCATTATTTGCTAGTTCAAGAAAACTTTGAGGCATAGATGGCCAAGCTTGACCTGAGTATGGATCGCTGCGTTCGTATCGATAACCACGCGAATCGGATACCCAGCCGAATGTTCCGCAACTGGTAGTCTGCACGGACATGGTGTAACCATTTGGCGTTTGCATTTGACGTAAAGGGGCTTGGGTGAAGATTGTGCTGAGTTCCTTGATCAAATCTGCTGCAATATCTGTGGCTAAACCACGCAAAATCAATGCATCTTCAGCAAGTATGATGCGTCGAGGATTGATCTCTATAAAATCATCAAACAGATCAATCGTGAGCGGATCTATTTTCTTTGGCATGATAGCTATTCAGAAACTGCTTTGGCTTCGCGTGCAATCAGCGTTCGTTTATTCTCCACACCCCATCGATAACCAGAGATACCACCATCGCTGCGAACAACCCGATGACATGGCACTAATAACGCGATGGGATTAGCAGCGCATGCTCTGGCAACAGCACGGACTGCTTTAGGGTCGCCTAGTTTTGTGGCGATATCGGTATAGCTTGCGGTTGTGCCAAGCGGGATTTTTTGTAGGATTTGCCAGACGCGTTGCTGGAATATGGTTCCGCGTATGTCTAACGGCAGTTCCAATCCATTTTTTGGTGTTTCTACGAAGTGAATGACTTGCGTGAGCCAATGTTTAAAGTCACTTTGGTCTTCGACTAATGTCGCTTTTGGAAAGCGTTTTTGTAGGTCGGCCAATAGTGGTTTGTTATCATCGTGGATGAGAATCGCGCAAATGCCTTTTTCACTACGAGCAACTAAAATAGAACCGAATGAGCATTTGCCTACGCTGTAGAGAATGGTTTCAGAATTGCCGCCATTTTTGAAATTAGTTGGTGTCATTCCAAGTACCTCCGTAGATGTGGCATAGAATCGTCCACTGGAGTTAAATCCTGCATCATAAATTGCATCAGTGATGGAAGTGTCTTGCGCTAGTTCAGTTCTTATTTTACGCGCACGATGGGCAATGGCATAGGCTCGTGGTGTAACGCCTGTGATGGATTTAAACAGTCGATGAAAGTGATAACTGCTTAAGTTTTGTGACTGAGCTAAGGTTTCTAAACACGGTATTTCATCTGCGTTTTCGATTAAACGACAGGCTTGGGCGATGACGAGAGCATCGCGGCTTGATGGTGTGCCTTGATTGGATTTACAGCGTTTGCAGGGATGAAAACCAGCTTGTTCGGCTTCATTTGAAGTTTTAAAGTAATGCGTGTTTTTGCGTAATGCTAAACGAGAAGGGCAGGATGGGTAACAATAGATTCCTGTCGTGCTGATGGCGTAAAAGAATTGACCATCGGCATCTTTTTCTCGTGCGACAACGGCTTGCCAACGTGCGTCGTCAGTTGCATATGATTTTTCTTCTGATCGTTTTGGAGTTAAAGCATTCATGTGAACATCCTCTACATCATCGCTTTGGCGTTAAGCTAATTTTGATGGATGATGTGTGTCGATACACTCTGTTTCTTGCTTTCAAATTTTATATTGTTTCAATCGCAATCTTTTCGGCAATGATAGAAATGCATCCTCCAGTTAAGTAAATATACGTTGGCTCGCTCATACTTTTCGCAGGAGCCCAATAATTTATGTGTCCTGCAAATGCGTTTTCTTCTAAATTATTAAAGTTGATTATATTTGATAATGAGCTCATCTTTTCAAATCTGATTTTGAGTGGCGTTCTTGAAGCAGACTGAGTTTCTAAATATGCATCAATAAGAAATATAATGTTCTTTGATAAAACATCTATTGTAATCTCCTTAATTAAAGCATCGTGAAGGTCAATTTCTAATAACTTGTTAGTAGTCATAGTATTCTTATCCAATTATTTTAGATGTCTACGCTTAGTTCAGATTATGGTCATACTTAT
>JASLFQ010000292.1 GCA_030150595.1 Aquirhabdus sp. | reverse complement strand
ACAGCGAGTGTTGGTGATGGTTTGATGGCGTTGACACGGTCAGATAGACGGATTTCCACGGCTAGGTTTCCTTATACGGACGAAGGTAAAAACGGATGGTGACACGGATATTCAAATAGGGTGTTCGCAAAACCTGACAATTTTAGCTGATTTTTGCGCCAGTGTCGGTAGTTTGGTGACAGATTGATGAATGTTTTTTAAGTTTTATTGATATAGAAAGATTGTGATGCAACATGAATGACTGTTGTAGGGGCGTCCCTTGTGGTCGCCCGCTTTTGATCTGGTTTAGGACAACCACAAGGGTTTGCCCCTACAGTGTATATTTTAGAAAGAGTTGTAAGGGTGGATTTGCTTTACCTGTTAAACTCGTCAACCGCCCCCATTATTGTTTGCACGGAATGATTTTCGACAGCTGGCTCAATGAGCGGAGTCGAAATGTGCGCTCTTTGAATGATGCTGGGTGAGATGTCCACTTCGACAGGCTCAGTGAACTTAGATTGTATTTACCGTTAATGATTTGTTGTTTTAAAAGCCATTGTGTGAAAAAGCTTTCTACAGGAATATCTCATGCGTGAACCGACCAAGACCCGTTCAGCCGATGATTTGAAACACATTGCCACTCAGATCCAAGCAGATGCGCAAAAAACTGGTACGAATCTGTCCGGTACACAGGCGGTCGGGCAGGCGTTTGAACTAGTCACGGATTTCACGCCAGCAGGCGATCAGCCGCAGGCAATTGAGAAGCTGGTGCGCGGTGTCAATCAGGGCATGAAGAAGCAATTGCTGCTCGGTGTGACGGGTTCTGGTAAGACCTACACGATGGCGAATGTCATCGCGCAAACACAACGTCCGACCATTATCATGGCGCATAACAAGACGTTAGCGGCTCAGTTGTATGGTGAATTTAAAGCCTTTTTTCCCAATAATGCGGTGGAATATTTCGTCAGTTATTACGATTATTATCAGCCTGAAGCGTATGTGCCGTCGTCGGATACGTTCATTGAAAAAGACTCCGCAATTAATGATCAAATTGATCAGATGCGTCTCAGTGCGACGCGAGCGTTATTAGAACGGCGTGATGCGATTATTGTTGCGTCGGTGTCGGCAATTTATGGTTTGGGTGATCCAGAAGCGTATTTGAAAATGCTGTTGCACATCGTGCGTGGCGATCGAGTAGATCGTGCGGCGATTATTCGACGTTTGGTAGATATGCAATATAGTCGTAATGAAATTGATTTTGAGCGCGGCACGTATCGTGTGCGCGGTGAGATTCTAGATATTTATCCAGCGGAATCGGATCAGTTTGCGGTGCGTGTTGAACTGTTTGATGATGAAGTGGAAAAGATCACTTGGTTCGATCCATTGACAGGGAAAGCGACCAAAAAAGTTGATCGCATTACCATTTATCCAAAGAGTCATTACGTGACGCCGCGTGAGAAATTGGAAGCGGCGCGTGAGACGATTCGGGTGGAGTTGGACGAGCGTTTAGCGTTCTTCCGTGCGAATGATAAATTGCTCGAAGCGCAGCGAATTGAACAGCGCACGCGCTACGATCTGGAGATGATTCAGCAGTTGGGTTATACCAATGGCATTGAAAATTATTCACGTCATTTGTCAGGTCGTCCTGCTGGCGAAGCGCCGCCAACGTTGTTTGATTATGTGCCCGAAGATGCGCTGTTTTTCATTGATGAGTCGCATGTGTCTGTACCACAAATTGGCGCGATGTATAAAGGTGACCGTTCGCGTAAAGAAACCTTGGTCGAGTATGGTTTTCGCTTGCCGAGCGCACTGGATAATCGTCCGCTGAAATTTGAAGAATGGGAACGGATTACGCCAGCCACGATTTTTGTGACGGCAACACCTGCACTGTATGAATTGGAGAAGAGCGAGCAAATCATTGAACAGCTCGTGCGTCCAACAGGATTGATTGATCCTGAAATTGAGATTCGTCCAGTCCTTACTCAAGTGGACGATGTGCTGTCTGAAATCAATTTACGTAAAGAAAAGAATGAGCGTGTTTTGATTACGACATTGACCAAACGCATGTCGGAAGACCTCACCAGTTATCTCAAAGAATACGGCATTAAAGTTGCGTATTTGCATTCGGATGTGGATACGTTAGAACGAACGAAGATTATTCATGATTTACGCATGGGCGTGCATGATGTGTTGGTCGGCATTAACTTGCTGCGTGAAGGTTTGGACATGCCCGAAGTGTCTTTGGTCGCGATTTTGGATGCGGACAAAGAAGGTTTCTTACGTTCTGAACGTGCGTTGATTCAGACTATTGGTCGTGCAGCGCGACATTTGAATGGAAAAGCGATTTTGTACGCGGATCGGATTACGCCATCGATGCAGCGGGCGATTGATGAGACAGATCGACGTCGCACTAAACAGATCGCTTTTAATCTGGAACATGGCATTACGCCACGTAGTGCGATTCGGCAGACGCTGCGTGATATTAGTGTGCAAGAAGATATTTATGATCCAACTGATACCAGTGTTTTACAGCCAACACCGAGTGATATTGACGAGCATTTACTACGTGATCCGAAGTTGTTAGCCAAACATATTCAACAGCTTGAAAAAGCCATGAATGAAAAAGCCAAACAGTTGCAATTTGAGCAAGCTGCGCGTTTACGTGATGAAGTGAAGAAGTTGAAAGCGCATTTGTTGTCAGCGTAAGCGCTTGTTATTGGAATGCGATAAACGGTGTAATGTAGCTGCTGTACTTACGATATATTACCGATAGCAAACAGGATTTTTGCTAATCTATAACGACAATTCTTGGGCGATGAAAAAATGAAACTCACACGGATTTTTTTAGGGTGTATGGCGATCGCGCTCGTGTCATCAGCATTTGCAGATGACAATGACAATCAGCACAAATTCGGAGAGAAGCGTGTTGAGTCGAAGCCGCAGGTTAATGCGATCACCGTGACGCAACCAGCAGTTGCGACTAGCCACGGTTTCAATACGATGCGATTCAATCAGCCACCCGTGAATGTACAGCGTCAAAATGTGCCGCAGTCGAATAACCAGCCGCACTTCCAGAATCCTCAAATTCAAAATCCACAAGTCAATGTGCCTAGATCAAATAACCCCGTCGCGCCGGATCATTTTCATGGCACAAATCAGCCAACTGATCCTAAATGGGTAGGGCATGATACGGGTCAACAACGTTTTGATAACCATAGTTTTGGAAATCATGGTGCGGATAATCGTGGCTTTGATAATCATGCCGATTTCAATAACCACGGCCCTCATTTTACGCCAGGTTGGACGAATCACTACCGTATGCCATATCGTCAGGGAAATTCGGGTGGGTATAGCGTGCATTACACGCGAAGCTGGCCGAGCAATTATGGTTGGCGTGTACATGGTTGGCGAGAGGACTATCAAACGGTTGATCCATATTGGTTTGCGTTGATAACCAGTATGGCAGTTGCTCAGTCATGGTCTGATGAGGAACTTGCACAAGCAATCAATGATGATAATCTCAGACAGCAGATGATTTATGACGCTGATGTGCGTCAACAGATGATTAATTCGGGTTACCCTGCGGCTCAAGTGGATTATCCACCTACAGATGATAGTGTTGATGCCAGTGGTTATCCACCATCTGATCAGGGCGATCAAGGTGTGCCGCCTGATTATAATGGTCAAGAACAATATAGTCAGGGTCAATATAGCCAAGATCCAAACCAATACAATCAAGCACCAAGCCCCGATCAAGGCGGCTATTATCCGCCACCAAATCAACCCGCCCCAATGAGCATTAGTCCCAACTCTCCGCTATATAATAGTGGCCAAGACGCCGGAATGCCTTCTGGTGAACAGATTGCGAATCAGAACGCTAACAAGAATGCCTTGTTTTTCTGCACAACTGGCAATAAGCAACAAGCCGCTCAAGCCTTTAGTCAAATCCAAAGTCCTGACATGACGGTTTGGACAACAATGGATAGTTTCAATCGCTGTGCATCATGGGCGACGCCATAATTGGGCGACCTGTTGAATCATCGTGACAGATCGTATCGATTGCTTGACTCTTCACAGGTAGAGCAAGCCATCGATTTTTCGATTCAAGTGGTGGGGTCTGTTCGTGATTTTCCTGAACACTTTTGGTCTGATCAAACAACGCCGTTTATGCGGTGTGCGTTTTGGTTGGCGCTAGAGGGTAGTGGTGCAATTGGTTCGCATAGTGGCTGGTTTGCTCAGCACTTAATCTTGTATCGCGGCGATGATCCAATCGCTGGACTTCCTTTATTTGTTAAAACACATAATCGCGGCGAATACGTATTTGATCATGCGTGGGCGCAAGCATATGCGCGGCATGGATTGGATTATTATCCGCGGTTAGTCACCAGCGTGCCTTTTACACCAGTCACTGGTTCTCGTGTTTTATTGGCAAATGGTGTTACATTGACTGAAGTTTTACCAACGTTATTACAATGCATTCAAGCTTTAGCCAATAAATTCGGCGCGTCGTCTTGGCATGGTCTATTTTTAGATCACAGCTTTTTGCAAAGTTATCGTGATGCAACTTTTTCTGATCCAGTGACGCTAAAACTCGCTGAACGCATCAATGTGCAATTCCTTTGGGAAAATAAAGACTACTCCAATTTCACTGCTTTCTTAGATGTCCTCACCGCAAAGCGGCGTAAAAGCATTCGTGTAGAGCGTGAAAAAGTCGCGGCGCAAGATATCAGTTGTCGTTGGCTTGAAGGTTCTGCAATAAGCCAAGACGACTGGCGGTTCTTTTATCAGTGTTATCAAAATACCTATCATATCCGTGGTCAAAAGCCTTATTTAACGCTTGAGTTTTTTACCCAGCTTGGCGCGACGATGAATGATGCTTTGACGTTAGTCATTGCTCAAGATACCGATCAAAACCCAATTGCCTCTGCATTATTTTTTAAAGACGATCAGACGTTGTATGGACGCTATTGGGGCGCGATCCGAGATGTGGATTCTTTGCATTTTGAGGTGTGTTATTACCAAGGGATTGAGTATGCTATTCAGCATGATTTACGTTGGTTTGATCCAGGAACGCAGGGTGAGCATAAGTTGATTCGAGGTTTTGCGCCTGTGTTGACGCATTCGATGCATTGGTTGGCTGAGCCTGCATTTATGGATGCGGTGATGGATTTTACGATACGTGAGCGGGTAGGCGTTGAGGCTTATTTTGAGGAGGCTAAGGGCTGTTTGCCCTATAAAAATATTGTCTGATTGGTCTCTTCTTTTTCCTGTTAAGTGATCTGTTCTATTTATGTTTACTTCACAGTGTTTATGCTAAAAAGAGGTGTTAACTCACCCGCAATAGATGCACTATAAAGCCCATCATCAATGTGTGCAGGAGCAAATAAAATGTCAAAGGTCGCGATCGTTTATTTCAGTGGTTATGGTCACACTCAGAAACAAGCTGAAGCGGTTAAGGCGGGTTTAGTCTCTGTTGCAGGGACAATTGTTGAGTTAATTCGTATTGATGCAGAAGGAAATTTATCGGATGCAGCATGGGAAATGTTAGTTGCATCGGATGGCATTATCTTTGGTTCGCCAACGTATATGGGCGGCGTGGCGTGGCAGTTTAAGAAGTTTGCTGATGCATCCAGTAAACCTTGGTTCATCCAAGCGTGGAAAGATAAACCAGCGGCTGGTTTCACCAATTCTGCGTCAATGAATGGTGATAAAGGGGCTACAATTTCTTATATGATTACATTTGCGATGCAGCATTCGATGCTGTGGGTAGGTACAGGTTTGATGCCTGCCAATAGCAAAGCGGCTGAACGTAATCACATTAATTATTTGGCGGGTTTCTCTGGTTTATTGGCACAATCCCCATCGGATTCTTCACCAGATGAAGGACCACTTCCAGGCGATCTTGAAACGGCTAAAGTTTTCGGTGTTCGTTTTGCGGAACAGGTTCAGCGTTTGACGAAGTAATTTATTAGCGTGAAAAAACAGTCCTGATTTGGGCTGTTTTTTTTATGGCGGATTCAATTGAAACGGAATCTAAGTTTTTATGTGGATTCTTTGCTTGATGAGCGATTGGTATATTCAACTAAGCCTTCTGCCAGCCAGTCATATAGTAATTTTACTCGCTTAACTTGACGTAGATCGCGATGCATCACCAACCACATGTCCATCGCGAAAATTTTCTGTCCGCCCAGTAGTTGCACTAACGCAGGATTACGTTCGGCGATGCGCATCTGACAGCCACCGATACCTACGCCAGCGCGTAGCGCAGCAAGTTGAGCAAAGTCACTATCACAGCGAAAGCTAAACATCTCGCGATTGAGTGTACCGATTCGTGTCGGCGTGCTAACGGACGACTGTTGGTCAAAACCAACAATACGATGTTGCAGTAATTCCTCAAGAGAGTTGGGCTTGCCATGTCGTGCGATGTAACTTTGGTGTGCATATAGCCCGACATCAACCACACCAATTTTCTTGGCGACTAACGCATCTTGTTCGGGTCGTACCATGCGGATAGCAATATCAGAGTCACGGCGTAATAGATCCTCACGGCGATTTGTCACCGATAGTTCGATTACCGTATCTGGATGAGCATTTTGAAATCCAGCCAATAGAGTGGGTAGAATTTCCGTACCGACAATTTCACTCGCGGTCAGTCGTACAACACCGCGTTCACTGCTGGCTTCACCCGATGCTAAGCGGTGAATTGCTGCCTCGGCGACAACCATAGTTTGGATTTGCGGCGCAAGTGCTAAGGCGGCACTGGTTGCTTGCAAGCCCGTACTTGAGCGAGAAAATAATGTAATTCCAAGAGTTGCCTCAAGAGTTTCAATATGGCGCGCAATGGTTGGGGCGCTGGTGGCAAGTTGGCGCGCGGCGGCGGACAAGCTACCTGTTTCCAGCACGGCAACAAAAGCACGATAGCTGTCCCATGAATAATTCTTTGGTAGGTTGGGTTGGTTCATATAAAAACGTTAACCTACTTTAAAGTTTTCGTTATTCCATTGTAGGCAGTAGAAGCATATCGTGCAACTAATGCTTCAAGCATCCAATTGCTGATCAGATCCTACAAACTCTGGAGTACATCATGAATACAACTATTAACTCAGCAAAACCATTAGCACTTATTTTGGGTGCGACAGGCAGTTTTGGCAGCGTCATGGCGGCAGAACTGGCCGAACAAGGTTGGCAAGTTCGTGCATTACAACGTGATCCTGTTGATGCAAAAAGACAACTCCCATCATTACCTGTTGAATGGGTGGCTGGCGATGCGATGCAAGCAGAGGATGTTGCCCGTGCAGCAGAGGGCGTGAGTTTGATTGTCCATGCTGTTAATCCACCTCGTTATCAACGCTGGCGTGAGTTAGCGTTGCCGATGTTGGAGAACAGTATTGCTGCTGCACGTCAGCAGGATGCACGTCTGGTATTACCAGGGGTTGTCTACAATTATGGTCCTGATGCGGGAACCTTGGTTGCTGACTCTGCACCACAGAACCCATTGACGAACAAAGGACAAGTGCGGGTCGAGATGGAAAATCTGCTTGCGGAGAGTGGTGTACGTGTGTTGATCGTTCGGGCGGGTGATTACTTTGGTGGACGTGGTATGAGTGCATGGTTTCAACATATCTTTAAAGCTGGGAAACCACTGCGTAGTATGATGTATCTGGGTCAACATGATGTTTTACATGAATGGGCATATTTGCCTGATATGGTACGCGCGACCGTGCAACTACTTGCTCATGAGCAAAAATTGGAGCGATTCGAACGGTTTAATTTTGCAGGCTATCAACTGACGGGTAAGGATTTTATTGCTGCGGTGCGTGCCGTGAGCGGTCAGGCCGATTTGCCTGCCCGTAGCTTTCCGTGGTTTTTAATAAAGATCGCCGCACCGTTTGCAAGCTTGCCTCGTGAATTGCTCGAAATGCGTTATCTATGGCAACGTCCGTTATTGCTGGATGGAACTCGCTTGAATACCATGCTGGGAGATTTTGAGCGTACACCCATGCTGGATGCTTTGCGGATCAGTTTGACTGAAATGGGTTGCTTGAGTGAAGCCGTTCCGCAATATTCAATTTAAATAGCAAGACATTGGGCTGATCGCTTTGAATGTTGTTTTTGATGAGAGAAACATCTCGAAGTGATCTATCCAGATGTTTTTCAGAAGGCATTTTTCCGTGTAATCCGTTAAACTTACGCTCATTAATAATGACCAATAAGGATCGCGTCGATGCATACGTCAGCACAGCACCATTCTGCGTTACATTTGCCGAGCCAACTTCAGTTAAATCGTGCAGGAAATCTGCAACATTTCTTAGGTATCGAGGGTTTGTCGCGAGCGCATTTGACGCAAATTTTAGATACGGCGGAAACTTTTCTCGGTGAAAACGGGAAGATTCTGAATAAGCCGTTGCTCGACGGCCGCACGGTGATGAATTTGTTTTTTGAACCGTCGACGCGTACCCGTACAACCTTTGAAGTGGCTGCAAAGCATTTGTCGGCGAATGTGTTGAACATTGATATTCAACGCTCTAGTACATCGAAAGGCGAGACGCTGCGCGATACGTTGTGGAACTTGGAGGCGATGACTGCGGATGTATTCGTGGTTCGTCACTCCGCTTCAGGCGCGGCGCATTTTATGGCGCAGTCGGTTTGTCCTCAAGTTGCCATTATCAATGCTGGCGATGGTCGTCACGCGCATCCAACGCAAGCGATGTTGGATATGCTCACGATTCGTCGTCATGCAGCTCGTCCGTTTAGTGAGCTGACGGTGGCGATTATTGGTGATATCAAACATTCACGTGTCGCACGTTCAGATATTCAAGCCTTACAAACTTTGGGTGCAAAAGAAGTACGCATCATTGCGCCGCGCACATTGTTGCCGACTGGTTTTGAAGCGTTTGGTGTGAAGATTTTTGAGAATATGGATAAAGGCGTCGCGGGTTGTGAT
>JASLFQ010000268.1 GCA_030150595.1 Aquirhabdus sp. | reverse complement strand
TCTCTGATCGCTTTGCCTTTACAATTGCCTGTACTGATCTTTGCAACGGGATCCGTGGATGTCTTGCGTGCTGGCGGTGCGGTGTTGCCGATATTGGCATTACTGGCGGCAGGATTAATTTTATCGGTGATTTTTGTGCCGTTTGCATTGGCTGCGGCATTACGATTGGCAGTTTAGCTATGAATTTTTTCGTATCTTTTTTGTTTCGTGTAACTTTTGTCATTTACTCAATGTAAGTAGAAAATGAATGTCAGAGATTGATTTACCTCATAAAGATGAAACATCGACTCCAACCAATCGTCGGGGAGCTTTATCTCGTTTATGGAGTGGCTTTTTACTGACTGTGGGTATGCAACAGTTTTATCGGATTTTTAATCCATGGGTGAAATGGTTGTCTGTGATTGCTCTGATTTTATTGCTGATTGGCTCGGTTTGGGGTCTCGCATTTGCACCGCCTGATTATTTGCAGGGTAATAGTTACCGTATTATTTTTATTCATGTTCCTTGCGCAAGTTTTGCGATGTCCATTTATTTGGCTTTAGCTGTGCTAGGCGTGATTAATCTGGTTTGGAAAATAAAAACAGCGTCCATTGTGGCGCAAGCAGCGGCGCCAGTCGGTTTGGTTTTATGTATTCTTTCCTTAATCACAGGTGCGATTTGGGGCAAGCCAACATGGGGTGCGTATTGGGTCTGGGATGGTCGTTTGACCAGTATGTTAGTTTTGGCATTTTTATACTTGGGCGTCGTGGCGTTATTTCATGCGTTTGAAAACACCGCGAACCAAGGTAAAGCAGCTGCAATTTTGTCGATTATTGGTGCAGTGAATTTACCGATTATTAAATATTCCGTGGTGTGGTGGAACACACTTCATCAAGGTTCGACATTTAGTCTGACAGCAGCGCCGAAAATGCCGCCATCGATGTACATACCTTTAATGGTGATGTTCTTTGGTTTTTGTTTTTTGGTGGCAGCGCTTGTGATTTATCGTAGTTGTACGTTGATTCTCATCCGTGAGCGACGAAAAAAATGGGTCAAAGACTTGATTGCTCAGAGGATCAAATTATGAGTTTTGCGTTTGATAATCTGCATGATTTTATTGCAATGGGGCATCATGGTATCTATGTATGGAGTGCATGGTTCATCACTCTATTTGCAACGATCTTTTTGGTGATTCAATCTCGCTTCGTTCGCCAACAATTCTTTCGTGAGGAGGTCTTGCAGGCTCGTCTTCAAAAGGCGCGTGTTGATCGATTAAAACAGGAATCACTTCGGTGAGGTTTATGAATAAAAAGCGAAAGCAGACGTTAATCATTGTTTTATTGATCGTGCTTGGAGTGTCTGTCGCTTTAGGTTTAATTCTGTATTCGTTGCGCGCACAAACAGATTATTTCTATACGCCCGCACAGATTGCGAGTGGTGCGGCGCCGAGTGATAAGCGCATTAAAGCGGGTGGTATGGTGGTCAAAGGAAGCTTAAAAAGACAAAACGATTCATTGAGCGTCAGTTTTCAGATTACAGACTTCAAATCGACTGTTAATGTTCAATACACAGGAATTTTACCCGATTTGTTTAAAGAAGGTTCAGGTGTGGTTGGTACGGGAATGATGCATGATGGTGTTTTCGTTGCCGAAGAAATTCTCGCAAAGCATGATGAAAAATATATGCCCCCTGATGTGACTGCGGCGCTCAAAGATCAGGGGCGATTGGCAAATGGCCAACTTGCGCGTTCGTCGTCTTCACAGTGAATATTATTTTGAGGCTCACTGAGCGGAGTCGAAGTGAATGTTCGCTAAGCTACCTTTCAGAGAGCGCACATTTCGACTCCGCTCAATGAGCTAATTTTATATTCACAAGTCAATTTTAAAGTAAAGGTGATGTAACGGTCAGTCTTAACTGACGCGCGAGTTTTTTCTAAAAACCATTATCGTCTAGCGTGAATAACAGAATTCCCGCATAATTCGGCATGTAATATTCATTGGTTTTTGTTCCGATTTTGGTTTAACTGATTTAGGTGTTTTTGTGACAACGACTCTTCCCCGCGCTGTAGTGTTACTTTCTGGTGGTCTCGATTCTGCAACGTGTTTGGCGTGGGCCATGCAACGTTATCAATGTGAAACGTTAAGTTTTGCTTATGGTCAGCGCCATTCCAGCGAGTTAGATGCAGCAAAACGCCTTGCCGCGAAAGCAGGTGTTTCACATCGTATTATCAATATTGATCTCCGTAGTTTGGGTGGTTCTGCGTTAACGGATGATGCGATTGATGTGCCAGAAGATGAGCCTTCAGGTATTCCCGTCACTTATGTACCCGCGCGAAATACTATCTTTCTGTCATACGCTTTGGCTGTTGCAGAGGTGACACAGAGTCAAGCGATTGTGATTGGAATTAATGCCGTTGATTATTCAGGATATCCAGATTGTCGTCCTGAATATATTGATGCCTTTGCACGCATGGCGGCGCTTGCAACGAAAGCAGGCGTGGAAGGTAATCCACTTACAATTGAAACGCCGCTTTTACACTTATCCAAAGCGAAGATCATACAGTTAGGTACTGAACTTGGCATAGACTACGCGCTGACCGTGTCATGCTATCAGGCTGATGTAGAGGGTCGTGCTTGCGGTCGATGTGACAGTTGTCGCTTACGCCGCCAAGGTTTTATTGATGCAGGTTTGGCTGACCCAACGGTTTATCAGATTTAAATTTAGATAAATTTAACGTTGGGTGTGATTATTGTTATCGATATTATTTTTAATGTTATTCTTCGTTGCGTTGATCCATCCAACTACTAGGTTATTTATGAATACTCTATCTGCGAAAACAACAGTGATGAAAAAAGCAATCATGCTGACGACACAGATCGCAACAGCAGCAGTGATGACAGGATTGTTAATGACCTCTGCACAAGCTGCTTCGTCTAAAGATAAAGATGCTGCA
>JASLFQ010000261.1 GCA_030150595.1 Aquirhabdus sp. | reverse complement strand
AATACGACCAAATTTGGTGCATTACTTAAAAGAAGTACAGATTACGTGCGAATCTATTTAGGTTGTGGTATGTTTTTGGTTCTTCACCTACGAAACACGGTCAAATTAGATCCAATGTGCTTCAAAACCAATGCAAATAATAAAGAATTGATGGGAGCATGCTCTTGAGCACAACCGCGTTGTCCATCACGACCACGAATCATGACCAACCGATTCGCGTCATACAAATCTCTGATAGTCACTTGTTTGAAAGTTGCGATACAGAGTTACTTGGCATGAATACTGAAAATAGCTTCCAAGCTGTTATTGATTTGATTAGAGCAGAACAAAATATCAAAAAAAGCACTGATAAAAAGCCGCTTGAAAAAGTTGTATCGTTATTCATCGCCACAGGTGATATTGCGCAAACTCCTTCGGAGAGAACTTACGCTAGATTCCTCGACACCATGCAAACATTTGAGCAACCCTGTGTATGGCTTCAAGGCAATCATGATTTAAGTGACTCATTTCTTGCGCAGCAAAATAACGCCGCAAATATGAATATCATTAAATTGGGCTCAAAGTGGCTCATTATCATGCTGAACTCCAGCGCTGATCATGAGATTGCTGGGCATTTCTCTGGGGATGAACTCAACTGGCTCGCACAGCAGCTTGCGGCTTATCCTGATAAACATATCCTCATTGCCATGCATCACAATCCGATAAATATTCAATCTGATTGGCTTGATCAAATTGGACTATCTAATGCAAATGCATTTTGGGCAATCATCGATCAGGCTCCACAAGTCAAAGCGGTCATCCACGGGCACATCCATCAAAATTTTGAGGCAACCCACGGTTCAGTGAGAGTATGGTCTTGTCCTTCGACCTGCATCCAATTTAAGCCTCAAAGCGACACCTTCACCATCGATAATTTACCACCAGGTTATCGTTGGCTTGATTTACATCCGAACGGACAAATTATTAGCGGTATTTCTCGATTGACTTCTATGCCAGCTGGTGTAGATTTTAATTCTCTAGGCTACTAAAAAGGCAACGACACGCCATGAGAATAGAAGTTGGAAATGTTTTCACGTTAATTATTGCTTAGTCCTAAAAATCGTGATAAAAGACGCGCTGAAAAAACTTTCTGATATTGCGCTTCATGGCGGTGAAATGATCGCCGACAAGAAGCAACACCAGCAACGGTAACCAAAATATGACCGACTCGATTAAGACACCACGCAAAAGCGCTGTAAAACCAAAAACTAAAGCTTCCGCCACAACATTAGGCGGGACAGCTGCCAGTTTATATGGCATAGAGCCTTATGTGCTCGCGACTGGTGAAGAGTATATGTCAGAGGGTCAACTGGATCACTTCCGACGTATCCTCAACGCATGGCGTGCAGAACTCATGCAAGAAGTGGATCGCACCATGACACATATGCAAGACGAATCAAACGTCATGGCCGATGTGAACGATCGCGCAACTCAAGAAGAAGAGTTTGCGATTGAATTACGTACACGTGATCGTGAGCGTAAGCTCATCCGTAAAATCGAAAAATCAATCAAAAACATCGATGACGAAGATTATGGTTATTGCGATACCTGCGGCATTGAGATCGGGTTACGTCGTCTGGAAGCTCGCCCAACAGCAACTCAATGTATCGACTGTAAAACACTTGCGGAAATCAAAGAAAAGCAGAATAACGGCTAACACATGACATCATGTGAGTGCTGATTTTGCCTCATCACATCTCCTATACGGGTCGGTTTGCGCCATCGCCAACCGGCCCGTTGCATTTTGGCTCACTCATCACTGCCCTCGCCAGCTGGTGTGAAGCACGCACTCAAAACGGTCGCTGGCTCGTACGTATTGAAGATACCGATATTCCGCGTAACCAAATGGGTGCAGAAGCTGAAATTCTAACGGCTCTCCAAGCTTATGGTTTACACGCTGATAGCTCAATCGAACGGCAACAAGAACGCCTTGAACATTACAATCAAATCATTGATGCGCTTGCGACAAAAGGTCTCGTCTATGCATGCTCCTGTAGCCGTAAACAGCTTTCAGGGCATCTAGCCTACCCCAACACATGCCGAGATAAAGGTTTACCCTTTGCAGGCAACGCCATTCGTCTGCGTGTACCTGATGAATTCATCTGCTTTACAGATCGTATTCAAGGACCAGTCTGCGAGAACTTGATGCAGACCACGGGTGATTTTGTCTTACGACGGCGCGATGGCATTATTAGTTATCAACTTGCAGTTGTCGTTGATGATATGCGCCAGAATGTGACCGACATTGTGCGCGGTGCAGATTTACTTGATAACACAGTTCGCCAAATTTGGCTTAGACGATGCCTAAATACGCTAAAACGTCCTGAATTATCACCCGTTGAGCCAACGTACTGTCATATCCCACTGGCAATGAATGCTCAAGGTCAAAAGCTTTCAAAGCAAAATCTAGCGATGGCTTTAGAGCAAACCGAAATCGTGCGGACATTACAAAAAGCATTTGTGGCATTGGGTCAAAAGCAGATTGAGGCGAAAAACCCAGAGGAGTTTCTACAGCGTGCTGTGGCAGTTTGGGATTTGGATCGTATTCCAAGACAGAGTGAGCTTGCGGGCACTTTTCTTTAAGCTGCAATAGCTCATTGAGCCTGTCGAAATGTGCGGTATTTACCAACCACAAAGACGCACTTCGACAAACTCAGTGAACTGTCTAAAACTAAATTTAAAGATATAAAAAAGCCCATTCAACAAAATTGGAATGGGCTTTTTTATTTCCTTTCGAACTGAAAATCAACCCGCCAAGTAAGCTTCTCTCGCACTACGCGGCTTAGGCTTCTGGGTTTCCATGTCAATTCTCAGCAACACGCCCACCATCATCAGCGACATGACCAGCGATGTACCACCATAACTAATAAACGGTAAGGTCAAGCCTTTGGTCGGCAACATACCCATATTCATACCACCATTCACCAGAATCTGGAGTAAGAAAATGGTGGAAATACCATAAGCTAGATAACCTGCAGATGCATACTGATTTGTTAGTGCGCGATGTCCGATTCGCATACACGATGCGACCATAATCATCAGTAATCCGAATAAACAGGCAATGCCAACGAAACCCAACTCCTCGCCAATAATTGCCAGCAAAAAGTCCGTGTGTGCTTCAGGCAAATAAGAGAGTTTCTGTACACTGTGCCCCAGACCTGCACCAGTAACCTCTCCCCGACCAAACGCAATTAAGCTTTGTTTAAGCTGATAATCTGCCCCTAACTCATCATCCCAAGGATTGGCAAATGATGTCATGCGCTTTAAGCGATAAGGCTCAAAAATAATCGCAACGGCTAATGAAAGTAAGGCTCCACCTAACATCACGACAAACTGCCGCACAGGCGCACCAGCCAAGAAGAAAACTGCCATCATACTGGCAACGACAACCACACT
>JASLFQ010000248.1 GCA_030150595.1 Aquirhabdus sp. | reverse complement strand
TCTCTGCACGGAGCGGCTACGATGACGCAACTTGAACTAAGGACTAGTTGGTAAATGATCTTTTAATGGTGCTGTAAGACGTTTAATGACGGTGCTTGCAGCGTGATTCGTTGATAGCATGAGCTGACCATCCAGCTCATTTGGGGCAATCTTTCGGATGATGCGCGATAGTCGAATGTCAGAAGTCCCTGTATCACTGGTTTTCCAGATAATCTGTACTGGTTTTAAGCGGATTAACTCTGCTTCGATGCGGACAGGGCGGCAGACTTCATTGAATGCCCAAAAGCCCGCATAGCCTTCCGCCAATTCCTCGGTACCTTCCTCTGCAAGATATACTGCTCCAGCAGTACGTGCGACTTTAGTGCCAATTAAAGCGATTGAACCAGCGATGGTAAGTGTCGACGCCACTTCAAACGTCACGTAAGCCTTCCGCCAAGCGACGGGCGTCAAACCATAGTCGGTAATCCTATATCTCAGAATAGCGTCTGTGCCTGTTGCAAGTGCAATACGGTCTGCATCGTCTTGTGTGATTGGAGAGTCAAAATTCTGATTTTCAATGGTATTAATGGACGGATCAGTTGTCGGAGTAGGGACAACAACAAATGAAGGCTGATTTGCGAGAGCACTATTCATTGCGGTGAGCGCGCGTGTCTGGGCGCGACTTTCCTGCTCTTGAATTACCGCATCAGGCAATGGCGCGTCCTCAGACAATTCTTTTCCAAAGACTGCTTTGAGTCTTTCGTGGTCTATCGCCATAGGGGCTTGTAGCACGATCATTTTGATCGGACTAGATGGATGAGTCTGTGCCAATGCCATTAAACCCTTAGTTGACGTACATCCACCTAGAGAAAATAACAATGTAGAGAATAGGATTACCGTGCCGCGCTTGAAAACAAGAGTGTTCACTAAGAGCCTTAGATGTTGACTGTAATACACTGTCCAAATTCTCATTTAAGATGTTGATTAATTTTTCAATTATGACGTTGTAGCCTTAGTTGAAAGATAGGTAATCATGCTTTTGAGAATACGATGCAGTGTATTGGAAAAGCGCTATCGCTCTAACATTGCTGCTCTAAATTGCGCCATCGCAATGCCACGATGACTGATCTTATTTTTCGCTGATTTTTCAAGTTCTGCACTGGTTTTGCCTGATTCAGGTAACCAAAACAAAGGATCATAGCCAAATCCGCCCTCACCGCGTATCTCTTCTAAAATCTCACCATGCCAAATGCCCTGACAAATCAGTGGCAATGGATCTTCTGCATGACGCACCAATGCCAAAATGCAGACAAACATTGCTGGAATCGGTTGTCCGTTGCGGAAAGGCTTTAATTTTTCGAGAAGCGTTTGATTATTCAATGCGTCATTGCCATGTTCACCACCAAATCGTGCGGAATAAATCCCTGGTGCGCCGCCTAAGATCGGCACGCATAAACCTGAATCATCGGCGAGTGCTGCTTTTCCCGATTCTTTTGCCGCATGACGTGCTTTGATGAGCGCATTTTCGACAAAACTTAATCCATCCTCAATAGCATCCTTGATCCCGAGTTGTCCCTGTGCAATCACTTGAATTGGTAATGCGGCGGACTCAAAGAGCGTGCTGAATTCTTTGATTTTCCCTTGATTATTGCTGGCAAGGATTAAGGTGTTGTTGGCAAGAGAAGGCATGAGAGATCGTTTCGAAAGTGTTGCATTGAATTGTAATGGTCAGAGCAATGAAACGCGAGAGTCAGTATTTACATCCACAAAAAAGCCCGAATTGATCGGGCTTTTTGATTGAAAGATGGGTTTTATTGAGCTGTTGTTGTACTGTCGTCGGTTTGAATCCAACGATCCGCACGGTTCTTCGCGTCTTGAATATCTTGTGGTGACAAGTTTGCCGCCAATGTACGAATTTTGCCTTGGGCTTTATCTTTAATACGCTGATCTAACATACCGTCACGTGCTGACAAGTCGTACCATTGGTAAGCATTAGCAAGGTTCTTACTGCGTTCTTCCAGCAATGCTAAGTTGTAGCTTGCACGATTGTCGCCTTGTTTTGCAGCTTTACCCAGCCAGAATTTGGCTTGAGTCATATCCGCAGTGACGCCTTTGCCTTCGGCATACATTTGCCCGACGTTCAATTGTGCAGGCGCTGCACCTTGCTGTGCAGCTTTCAAATACCAATTAAAGGCTTGTGCTAAATCTTGAGGGACATCTTGACCAATTTTATAGCGAGTCGCCAAAAAGAATTGCGCGCGAACATTACCCGCTTGCGCAGCAGCTTGCAGATCAGACACTGACATGCTTGCAAAGCTCGCGCCTTCAGGTGCAAGAGACTTTAAATCCGCCAATGCAGGAATACTGGCGGTTAGACCCATGGATAAAATCAACGCGGTCAGTGTGTGTTTCATGATCGGCTCACTCGATAAATCGCAATTTCGCCGAAAAAGTTGGGGAAATGCTTCATAAAAAAACTACCTTGCTGGTCGCCGTTGACTGCAAGTCTATTGATAATTTTAATCCCATTTGCATGGCAAAGGGCTTCAAAATCACGAAATGTACACAAATGAATGTTGGGTGTATCGTACCACATATACGGTAAAGCCTTGGAAACAGGCATTTTTCCGCGAAATCCGATATAACTACGGGTCTTCCAGTGCGCAAAATTTGGGAAAGTAATAATCGCTTCGCGCCCAACACGCACCATATCCAACAATATTTGATCAGGTGCTTTTACTGCCTGCAAAGCTTGTGCCATAACGACCGCATCGAAACTTTGATCGGCAAATCGCCCAAGTCCTTCATTCAAATCCTGCTGGATAATGTTTAAA